>JAKSBY010000290.1 GCA_022360855.1 Sphingomonadales bacterium
GATCATGGGAAACACCCAGAAGAAGCGGAATTCCTGGTCCGCCGTGCCCCAGCCATAGTGCAGCTCGTCGCTCGGCGAGATATAGCGCGCATTGCTGGCCTTGACGTCGACGCGGTGCATCCAGTGGTGGTTGCTGACAAAGAGGATATTGGGGTTGTCCGGATCGAGCGCGGTATAGCCGTCTTCGGAGCCGATGGTGCGGAATTCATAGGCCGTGCCGTTGCGCCCGCCGCGAGGCCGGCTGGAAACCGTATAGGCCCCCCAATCCTGGACCGTGCCGTAGAGCCAGTAGGGGAAGCGGTTGTCGGTGGCGAGGGTGTAGACCTGCGCGGTCGGTTGGTTGTGGTCCCCCGACCAGGTCACGCCGCCGTTCAGGCTGACCAGCGCGCCGTGGTCCTGGCCGTCGACCAGAATGTCGCTGTTGTCGGGATCGATCCACAGATCGTGATGGTCGCTCTTCAGCCCGTGCATGGCGATATCGCGCATATCCATGAAGCTGGCGCCGCCGTCGTCGCTCCGGAACAGCTCTTCGGCCAGAACGTAGACCCGGTCCGGCAGGCTCGGGTCGCCCTGCATGTGCATATAGTAGTAGGCGCGGGCAAAGAGCCGGATGTCGTCGGTCATGAACTGCCAGTTGTCGCCACCATCGTCGGAGCGGTAAAGGCCCCGTCCCGCATCCGACGAGATCAGGGCATAGACCCGGCCGGTTTGCGCCTCGGTCAGCGCGAGGCCGATCCGCTCGCGCACCTTGGCCTTGGGCAGGCCCGGCGCCTCGGTGATCTCCTCCCAGTTCTCGCCGGCATCCTTTGAACGGTAGATCCGGCTGCCTTCGCCGCCGCTTCGGATGCCCCAGGGAAAGCGCCGGACCTCCCAGGTGGCGGCGTAGAGAAGATGCGGGTTCTTCCGGTCCATGAGCAGGTCGACGACGCCGGAATCCTCGTCCTGAAACAGGATGCGCTGCCAGGTCTCGCCGCCGTCGGTGGTGCGGAAGACGCCGCGTTCCGGATTGGGCCCGGCGAAATGGCCGAGCGCGGCGACGTAGACGATATCCGGGTCGGTCGGGTGAATGATGATGCGCGGGATTTGCCGCGTTTCCTTGAGCCCGACATTGGTCCAGCTCTTGCCGCCGTCGGTCGATTTGTAAATGCCGTCGCCATGGGACACGTCCCCCCTGAGCGCATGCTCGCCGGTGCCGACATAGAGGATGTCCGGATGCGAGCGGGAGATGTCGATGGCGCCGATGGACCCGGTCTTGAAGTAGCCGTCGGAGATATTGAGCCAGTTGTTGCCGGCGTCCGGCGTCATCCAGACGCCGCCGCCGGTATAGCCCGCATAGAACACGGCCTTGTTGGTCGGATGCCCGACCACGGCGTTGACCCGCCCGCCGATCATCGGCCCGACAAAGCGCCACTTCAGGGCGTCGAACGACGTGGCGTCCGATGCCCGCGACGGCATGACCGCCGCGAAGACCAGGAGAGCGGCCGCAACACCGATAAGTAAAAAAACGCCCAGCCGGGCAAGGGCGTGCGGTTTTGAACGGTTGTCGCGGACCATGGTGATACCTCCCAGTTCTTCGGGCCTGTTTCCCGGTGCCCATTAACACCAAGAATCTGACACGTGTCAAATTAAAGCGGCGAAGGAGCGTGTCGGCATGCGGGCGGCTGACGTCGGGTCCATTGCCCGCGGATTCCCTAAGCACCAAAATAGGGGCTTAGGCACAGCGGGCTAAGCCGCCTTTTCACGTCCAAAAAATCGGGGGACCGCTGGGGGCCAGCTTAATGAGTTGAGCCGGACGGAAACGGGCCGACGGGACCGGCGAATGCCCGCCGCTCTCCGAGTCTAGATGCTGCGCTCGACAAGCGGATTGACGGCCGCAAATCTGAAGGTGTTCTCTCCTACATCTTGAGATTGGCTCTGGTCCAGATTTGAGGCGGATTGCGGCTCGAATGCCGCCATCGCCTGGATGAACCGCGCAAGTTCGCTCGACTGCATGGCCTCTTGAACATGGGCGCTCCGAGCTTCTCTGATGTCGATTTCGCTGAGGGCACCAACCGCCGCAAGCCCGGGCGACCTCCAGCCGTGCAACAGGTCGTCGACCAGTAGCGGCGTGTCAAATCCGAAACTATCCAGGCTTTGCGTTTCGTCGGCGATTGCCGTGGCGGGCTCCGCTGATGATGGGCTGCCGGCGTCCGCGCCGAGTTCGTTGCGCAAGAAGCGCAAGGCGACGTCGCCGACCTCACCGGTGGTACCGTCTTCGCGGGTGAAGTGGGACGTATTGACGACGACGTTGTCGATGGAGCCCGTAACGGTTTCGCCGGTCGGGACCGGGGTCAGGTCGATGGACGCGATGCCGCGATCGGCCAGGGATGTGAGCTCATCCGCCTGGCTGACGCCGTCCTGATTGGCATCCTGCCAGACCTGAAATTCACCGAAGCGTTCGTCGCCCACGTCGAACACGCCGTCATGGTTGGTATCGAAGGCCGCAATGCCCTCCAGATCGGTCCTGGCGCCGGGCAGATCGCCGACGAAGGAGATTTCCGAGGCATCGTTGATGACGCCGTCGCCATTACGGTCGAGCGCCAGGAACCCGTCATCCGCGCCGGCCCAGCCGGTAAAATCGAGATCGCCGTCGCCGTCCATGTCGAAGGCGACGGTCGAGGTCGCCAGCGGGGTCAACTCCACCCCGTCGCCGTCGAGGTCGATGATCAAAGGAGGAACAAATCCAGTCAGCACAAATAATTCGTTTGTTGCTTCATCGAAATAAAAGCTCTCATGAACTGAAAACGACCAAGGAAACGAAGAAAATTTAGTCATTCTGAGATACTCAACATCACCAGCAACATTCGTTATACGCCTGGTCCAAGTCGTGGTGCCGCCAAGACCGTTCGGAACAATTTCACCAACATAACGATACCCCACAGGCAAGCCATTGGAGCCATTGCCGATGATTGTGCCCGTATTCGGCAGGTTATCCATATCCAACAGAAACTCAAATTCAGGTACATCGACGACGTTTATGTCGAGTGTGTGTGGTGTCGACGACAATGATGGGTTCCCACCATCCGTTGCCTGAACCGTCAGCGTGTAACTTGTCTGGGTCTCGTAATCGAGGCCGGTGTTAATTGTAATCTCACCGGTCGAGCTGTTGATGCTAAAGGCGTTACCGTCGTTACCGGACAGGATCGAATAGGTCAGATCACCATTCGGCCCTGTGTCGGGGTCTTCTCCATCCACCCTGGCAACAAAGGCGCCGAATTGAGGATTCTCGTCCATGGTTACGGACGTTATCGTGCCGTTGCTCTGATCCTTGAATCCTAGGATCACAGGCGCGGTATTAACCTCCTCGATCTTGATTTTGACGTCGGCGGTATCCTGCAGATAGCCGGAGAGATGTGAGGCGCCATTGAAATTGTCGCGCACGACGACTTCGTAATTGTAGAAGCCGCCCGCTGTCGATCCAAAGTCTAGCGCGCCGTTGACCTCGATGAGGCCGGTCGTGGCGTTGATCTTGAAGCGGCCGTCCGAAGACGTGCCGCTGATGGTGCTGCCATTCCAGAAGTAATAGCGCTTGGTGCCGAGGGTCCCCGTATCGACATCCGTCGCGGAGATCGAGCCGACGTCGTGTCCGACGCCAACAGAATCCGGAATGCCCGTCGGGCCGCCAAAATTGTAGAGCGTCGCACTCAGAACCGGCGCGTCGTTGACCTGGTTGACGGTGATGCCGCGCACCGCCGTGGCGGTGGAAAATGCCGAAGTGCCGCCGGTCGCGGTGATGTTGTAGGTGCCGCCGGCGGAGCCGACCGACTGGTCCCAGGCACGGAAGGTAATGCCCGAATTGGTGCCGGAGTAGTTGGCGGCGGGAATGAAACGCACCTTGTCGTTGCTGTCCAACAGGCGTGCGCTGGAAGACGATACGCCGCCGAAATCAACCCAGCCGCTGCCGGCGTTATATTCCCAATGGCCGTTTGTGTTGTCGGCGCCGATAACCGCGATGGCCTTTTGCGGGGTTCCGTCGACATCGCTCACCGACGAGCTGCCGAGCAACGTCGATACGACGACGCCGCCATTGCCGGTCTCGTCTTCGTTGATGTCGGGAATCTGGGCGACATTACCGGCACTCAGCACCGGCGCGTCGTTGACGGCGTTGACCTGGACCGATGCGGTATCGGTGGCGGTTGAAAAGGCCGAGCCGCCGCCGCCCGACGACGCATCGACCCTGGTGCCGGCCGCGCCGGAGGTCTGATCCCAGGCTTTGAAGGTGACGCCGTTGGCAACCGTACCGTTCCAATTGGCGTTCGGCTTGAAGCGCAGGCTGTCATTGGGGCCGAGCAGCAGGGCGCTGGTCGACGAGACGGTGCCCACGGCGGTCCAGGCGCCGCCGCCGATGCGATACTCCCAGCTGCCATTGGCGGTGTCGACGGCGACGACGGCGATGGCTTCGGGCTCGGTGCCGCCATCGTCGTAGTCGGGGTCGTCGATGGCGCCGTTGGTCAGCATGGCGGCGATCGTGGTACCGCCGTTCGACGTGTTGTCCTCGTTGATGGCGCCGAGTGCGTGGCTGATCGCCGTATTCAGAACCGGCGCCTCGTTGGCGTCGGTAACCGTCACCGTATAGGTCTGGGTGCTGGTGAACCCGCCGTTATCGGTCACGCGCACCTGGATCTGATGCGACGTGGCCGCCTCGAAATTGATGGCGGCGGCGTCGTTGACGGAGACGATACCGGTGGCCGCATCGATGCGGAAGCGCCCGCCGGCGTCGTCGACCAGCGTGTAGGTCAGCGTCGCTTCTTCGACCGTTGGTGGCGCCCAATAGGTCGTGAAGCCAGCTTCGGTTTCGTCGTAATAGTTGAAGAATCGCGGTGCGATCACATTGTCCGGCAGGCTCGAATCCCAACGGTAGTTAACGACATTGGCGATCTTTTGCCCCGTCACCGTATCGAATACCCCACCGAACTGGGCGCTGACGTCGTACCCGGTCGTGCTTCCCTGCGGCAGGACGTAGCCGACGACCTGGTACCAGCGATCGTTCTGCAGGAGGTTCCTCTGGACGTCGTCGCTCCAGGTAATGAAGTAGGGATTGGTGGTGTCGGCCCCCGTGGATAGATTCTCTACATAGGCATTCGCGCCCGCCCCCTGATATTGCGCAGGCCCGAAATACAGGTAGTGCTTATTGAGATCGTGCTTCCTGAAATAGATCGTGTAGCGATAGGCCTTGGTGGGATCGATGGTGATGTCGCTTGTTCTCCAGAAGCCGCCGCCTGACTGGGCCGTGCCGCCGTCCTGGCCCGTCTCCAGCGCAGTAATCGTCGTGCCGTCCGGGCCAATGACATTGGCCCAACGGATCTCGTTAGTGTTGTTCGGACCCCAACCCGGCAGGGTCGGCGTGCCGGTCGAATACTGCCAGGCGCTGGTATCGACGAGATTTGTCTCATCGAAGTCCGGGTCCGACGCGGCCACAGTGCCAACATATGTACCGTTGGCAGCGGCTTCCGAGACGGAGCCGGAGAAGCTGTCCACCGACGGCGGTGCGTTGACCGAGACATTGAGCGTCTCCACGGACGTTGCCGGCGCGCCGCCGGAGGCCTCGGTGGCCCGCGCGGTGACGGTCAGGTCGAAGTCGGTGCCCGTGTTGTCCGCGACGGGCGTAATTGTCAGGCCCGTGAGGTCGGCGGGGCTGAGGCGCCACAGGCCACCGCCCTGATCGACGCCCTTATTGAGCGTGGCGCCGGTCGGCACGCCGGCGATGTCGATTTCAAGCGATTCCGAGCCGTCGGTATCGGCCAAGCTCGACGTGATCGAAAGCGCGATTGCCGTGCCCTGATTGCCGGCTGCGTCGTTGACGGCGAGATTCGGTGCGTCGGCGACGGCGTCGACGGTGACGGTCAGGGTCAGTGTCGTCTCGAGGCCGCCGTCGTCGACGATCACATTAAACGTCTCGGACCCGCTGATCTGGGCCAGCGGCGCCAGCGTAATCCGCCGCGTATTGTCGTCCACGAACTCGCCGTTAATCACCGACGGGAAAAGCGTGCCGCTGGTTTCGGCGCGCACGGTCAGCGAGGCGTCGGGGGTCTTGATCTGGCCAGTGTCGGTGACGTCGAACAACAGCTCCAGCGAGCCGTCTTCCGCCACGCGAACGTCCAGCGGATTGATGCCGGGGGTGGTGAGGACGATGCTTGGTGGATCGTTGATGTCCCAGGCCGTCTCCACCTCGGTGCGAATCGATGCCGGGATCTCGCTGACGCCGGTCGGCATATCGCCGTAGCCCTGCATGATCGAAAGAAGCGCCGGGATGTTGACGTCGGTCTTCGACTGCATGGAACCGGCGATAAACAGCTCCACCGAATAGTGCTGCTGCATGTTGCCGGCGACATCGAACATATTGAGGATGATGACCGATGATGTGGTGTTCAGAACCGACGCCCGCAGCTCCGTGCCGGTGGCGTCATCGCGGGTAAAGGTCTTGGTGACGGGGTCGTAGTTGCCGCGCTCGAACCAGATATTCAGATAGGAGATGTTGTCGCCATACGCGACCTGATCGGCGGAGCCGGTCGTATCGTAGTCGTTGATGACGTCTTGGCCGGTATTCAGGCCGGCATGGTAGGTGTCAGCCCCGGCGCCCCCGACCATGAAGTCGTTGCCTGCTTCGCCGTAAAGGTGATCACCGGCCGTGCCTGCTTCGAGAGTGTCGTCGCCGTCACCGCCCATCAGCGTATCCGGCGAGGCGCCACCGAACAGGTGGTCGTTGCCGGCCTCGCCATAGATCATGTCGCTGTCGCCCTCGCCATGCAGCGTGTCGTCGCCGTCGCCGCCATAGAGCGTGTCCTGACCGTCACCGCCGTAGATGGTGTCGTTGCCCGCACCGCCGATCAAGGTGTCGCCGCCGGCGCCGCCGGTGAGCGTGTCGGCTCCACCGCCGCCGTCCAGGGTTTCGGCTATCGTGCCGCCGGTGAGGCTGTCGGCGCCCGACGTGCCGATTACCTTTTCAATGTTGGCGAATGTGTCGCCTTGGGCGTCGCCGCCGGTGGCGGTATTGGCGGCCAGATCGACCGTTACCGCCGAGGCGGAAGCCGAGTAGTCCGCGGTGTCGAGTCCGGTGCCGCCATCCAGGCTATCCGCGCCGGCCCCACCGATGAGAATGTCGTCGCCGGCACCGCCCGCCAACGTATCGTTCTGGCCCTGGCCCATCAGGGTGTCGGCGCCGTCGCCGCCCTGCAGATTGTCGTCGCCTCCGCCGCCATAGAGAAGGTCGACGCCGGCCCCGCCTTCCAGGACATCGTTGTCGGCGTTGCCATTCAGCGTATCGTCGCCCGCCCCGCCGCGGAGCGTATCGGCGCCATCGCCGCCCGACAGATCGTCATTGCCGAAACCGCCCTCCAAGAGGTCGGCGCCGGCCAAGCCCGACAGGATATCATTGCCGTCATTGCCGAAGATATGGTCGACGCCCTGTGCGCCGGTCAGCGTATCGTTGCCCGAACCGCCATTAAGCACGTCAATCTCGTCATTAATGGTGACGGTGATCGGCTGGTTGAAGACGAATCCGGTGCCGTTGTTGTCGGTGGCCGTGACGGTCAGGGCGATCGATGTATCGCCGGCTTCATAGTCGAGCGAAGAGCCCGCCTTCAGCTTCAGTACACCGGCCGATACCTCGAAGCGGTTGTCGCCAGAGACGGACCAGACGTGCTGGCCGTAGGCGCTGGTAATATCGTCCTCGTCTGTAACCTGGAAGGTCGCCACCGTGCCGCCGCTGGCAAGATGCTCGCCGATAATCAGCGTGTCCGAAGTTGTGATCGCGCTCGGCGCCTCGTTGATATCGTTGACCGTGATCGCGTAATTCTGTTCGACCCACGCGCCTGCGACGTCTGTCACGCGAATGATCACCGAATGGCTGTCCGCGATTTCATGGTTCAGACTGGCGCCGGCCTTAACCGTCACCTGCCCCGAATTCGGGTCGATTTGGAAAAAGCCGGATGGATCGGATTGCAGCGAGAATGTCAGGGAATCGCCAATGTCGGGATCGCTTGCCGTGGCCGTGCCAACGACGGTGCCGGCCGCGGAGTTTTCGTCGACCGCGCCCGAGAAGGCCAGCGATTCCGGCGTATCGTTGGTATTCGCAACATTGATCGAGAAGGTCGTCGTTGCCGAACTCTTGCCGTCCGAAGCGAAGACTTTCAGGTCGACCGTTCCGACATCGTCGTTAAGCGGGGTGCCGGAAAAGGTCTGCGTGGCGGTGTTGAACTGCAGCCAGAAATTGACCGGTATCGGCGCGCCGCTTGCGAAAGTCGCCGAATAGCTTAGCGGGTCGTTCTCCGGATCGCTGAATGTAGCGGCTGGCACCTGGAAGGAAAAAAGGCTGTCTTCGGTCGCAGCCTGGTTGGCGATGGTCTGCGCGACGACCGGGGGCTCGTTGGTAACGCTCGAAAGCGGATCCCGGGTCTGGTCGGCAAACTGCAGAAACTCGATATTGTCGAGGGTGTCCTCACCATCGTCACCGTCCGTTAAATCGGTATCGGCGACCGTGAAGAGGCCCGTGACCTCGTCGATGGAGATCGCATAGCCTGCGAAAAGCCCGTTATAGACCGCGGTGTCGGAACCGTCTCCGCCGTCAATCGTGTCGTTGCCGCCACGTCCCTCGAGCAGGTTGTCGCCGGTATTGCCGGTAATCGTGTCGTTCTGATCGCTGCCGACCACATTCTCGACGCTGGTCAACGTATCGGTGCCGCGGCCCATGGCCGTCCCGGCTGTCAGATCGATTGTCCAGGCGACCGCGCTGTTGGAGGCGTCGACGGTATCCGAGCCGGTGCCGCCATCGATGGAATCGTTTGCTGAAGACGTCTCCTCGAGATCGAAGCGGTCGTCCCCACCGCCGCCGATCAAGGTGTCGGTCCCGTCGCCGCCGATCAGCTCGTCGGCGCCGTCGCCTCCGGTCAGCGTGTCGTTGCCGCCGAAGCCAAAAATCCGGTGGCCACCGGTCAAGCCGGCGGCAGACAGCTGGTCGTCTCCCGGCGTGCCGACCAGAATGACCCGATCCTCGTAGAGTTCGTTGACTTGCCAGGATGCGGCAATCGCCGCATCAACCTCGGCCTGGGTCGGTTGCACGGCCGATACGACCGGGAGTATCCCGAAGGCCACATCGATGTCGAATCGACTCAGGCTGTGGGTCGGCGTTATCACGCGGCGGACACGATTGTCGGCCTCGTCGAACCAGCCCGAGACCGTGACGCTGGCGCCGCCGCCGGCCACGTCGATCTTCAGGTCTTGCCCGACCCGGGAGAAGGTCAGGTCTTCAAATGCGACCGAGTTATCGAAGACGATATCATCGAGCCCGCCATCGTTGGTGAGGGTGTCGTTGCCCGAGGTCGACGTGAACAGGTAGGTGTCGTCTCCCTTGCCGCCATCTATGGTGTCATCGCCCGGGCCGCCGTCGAGGATGTCGCCGGCTGCACCGCCTATCAGCTGATCATCGCCGGCTCCACCGACCAACACATCCGGATCACGGTTGGACAGCAGGCTCGCCATATGGGTATCGTCCGTTACCCAGCCCGTTGTCGGCAAAGGCGAGCCAAACGCATTGCCCGTCGAGTCCAACGTGAAAAATACACCTGGCCCAAGGGTCTGCACCAAATCGAAGTCAACCACCCTGCCTTCTGCGGGGTTGGCATCGCCACTAACCTCGGCAGCCGTCAGCGTCCGGTCCCAAATCTTGGCGCGGTAATACTCGCCGCTGAAGCTCTCAGCAGGATCGTAGCCGCCTCCGTAGCTATCCTGGTCTTGCCCCAAAACCAGTATGGTAGAACCGGACAGGCTATAACCAGTACGGAAACCGGTCGTTTCGTAAACAAGCTGGCCGTTGTCATAGATTTTCAGATCGCCGGCCGTGTTATCCCAGCTGACGGTCAGTCTGTGCAGTTCGCCGGCGGTTAACGATACCCCGGTGGAAATTTGAGTGCCACCAATCGTGACATTCAAGTTGTCGGGCTGAGAAATCAGAATCTCGTCCGGATTTGAGGGACTCGCCAATGACAGAATGGCCCGGTCACCGCTCATACTGGCCGGCACAATTTCCATCTCAACGGTGAATGCCGCGCTCGGTGAAGCGGGAAGAGTTAGAGTTTTCAGGCCGGACAAGTTGGACGTACCGTCCATCGCCATGCCGAAAGCCAGCGTCGAGGTTTCCTCGTATTCGGCGATGAGCAGATCGTCGCCAGCGCCGCCAATGAGCTGATCTGAGCCGATTCCCCCGACCAGCTTATCGTCACCTGCGCCGCCGTCGAGGACGTCGTTCCCGGCCCCGCCTTCGAGCACTTCGACGTTGGCAGATGTTCCGCCTTCGCCGCCTGAGATGTTATCGTCGCCCTCACCGCCCAGAAGCGTATCCGTGCCGGCATCGCCGATAAGAACATCGTCGCCGAAGCTGCCGGTCAGAGCATCGTCGCCTTTGTTGCCTTTCAGGACGTTGTCGTTGGAGTCGCCCGTAATAGTATCGGCAGAATCGGAGCCCGTAACATTCTCGATGCCCGAAAGCACATCGCCCGCCGCGTCGCCGCCAGCCTGGGCGCCCGCCGAGCTCAGATTGACCGTAATACCGGAATCCGAGCCATTGTAGATCGCCGTATCAATGCCCGTGCCGCCGGTCAGCGTGTCGGCGCCTGCTCCGCCCGATAGCTTGTCGTCGCCGTCGCCGCCGTCGAGCGTGTCATCGCCGGCAAGTCCGGAGAGCGTATCGTCGCCGTCGCCGCCGTTGAGCGTATCGGCCGCCGCGCCGCCGACCAGAAAATCGTCGTTCGCGGTTCCTGCGCCGGAAATCTCGAGGTCTGACAAAGTGGCAAAGGTGCCGTCGAAAAATTGCAGGGTTTCGATGGCGTCGTCCGTATTGACCGTGCCGTCGGCATTGAAAAAGTCGGTGACGGTGATGGTGCCGCCGTTGTTGTCGACTTCGATCAGAAGGTTGTCGGTGCTGGCTGGCTGCGAGAGCGTCAGATCCGACAGGCCGATGCCGTCGCCGAAGGAAATCGTGTCGTCGCCGCCGGAGCCGCCAAGGTCGGTGATTGTTGTGCCGATCACTGCCTTGCCACTTATCCCTGCCTTGGAAAAGCCAGGCTCCAGTACTTCTTCCGGCAGATTGATGCCGTTGAGCGTCATTGCCGTCGTCGTCTGCCAGATATAATTGTCGACCACCGTGGCGCGTGTAAACGTGTCGATGATGGTCAGCGTATTGAGAAACTGGCCGGGGATGATGCTCTCACTCTCGAATCGGACATCGAATCGGCTCTGGTCGATGTGGCCGGCGGCGTTGATGACGACTACGCTTTCGATGGCCTGGTTCTTGTCGACAATGACGTCGGCGCCGTCGCCGCGGTTGAACACGTAGGTATCGTCGCCGAGAGCGCCGTAAATGGTGTCGTTCCCGGCGCCGCCTTCGAATTCGTTGTCTCCGAAATTACCGTGCAGTGTATCGGCGTGGGCCGAGCCGATAATGCCCTCGACCTCGATGATTGAATCGCCCGCCGCATCGCCGCCGGAACCTGCCGTACCGTCCAAATCGACGGTGACGGCCGACATCGAGTCGGCGTAGGAAACCATGTCGAAGCCTGCGCCGCCGACGATGATGTCGGCCCCGGCGCCGCCCTCCAGCGTGTCGTTACCGGCTCCGCCCAAAAGAACGTCGGCTCCGGCCCCGCCTTTGAGCGTGTCCTGGCCGGAATGGCCGCTCAGGATGTCGTCGCCACCAAGACCATCCAGCGTATCGTCACCGCCGTTGCCGGCGAGCCAATCCTTGCCGGCGCCGCCGTTTACGGTGTCATCGCCGTCGGTGCCGGTACCCCAGATATCGATCTGGGTTGCGGCCAGCGTGCCCGTGTTGAAAAAGACGAACTCCTCGATGGGGGCGCCCGAGGTATTGGCCGTTGGCGAGTTGAACCAATGCTTGAGCGTGATGGTGTCGGTGAGACCGGCGAAGGTGACTCCGTCGGCGCCCGACGGCGCGATGCCGAGGACGAGATCGTCGCCCTGGCGCTCCATATGGATATCGTTGATGTCGATACCGATGCCGAACTCGATCGTATCGTTGCCCGAATCCGCCGTATAGTTGTTGGGGTCTGCCGGGTTGTGCCGGTAAAGCATGCCGTTGGAGCGGTCGTAGCGCATGCGGCCGAGCCACATGGTGCCGTCGTAGACCACTTCGCCCGACGTCGTCTTGACCTGGACGCCGTCCAGCATATAGCCGGTCTGGAAGCCCTGGCCCGAGATCCAGACGACATCCCACTCGTTGGTGAGCGCGTCGATGACCGTATCGGCCCCGTCGCCGCGCTCGAAACGGATCACGTCGTCGCCGGCGCCGGTGGTGATCATGTCGTTGCCGAGCCCGCCGGCCAACAGGTCGTTGCCCGTCTCGCCGGTAAGCTCGTCGTCGCCGCGGCCGCCGGTGACGGTGTCGTTGCCGGAGCCGCCGGAAACCACGTCCTCGCCATCGGCGCCCAGGACGATGTCATGGCCAAGCCCGCCCGAGACCAGGTCGTCGCCGGCACTGCCCGATCCGAAATCGTTACCGAGCAGCAGGCTGATTTCGTCGTCGCCGTCGCCGCCGACGATGAAGTCGTTGCCGACGGTGCCGATCAGGACGTCGTTGCCCGGCGTGCCGACGGTAAAGGAATCGAAATGGCCGATCTGGATTTCCTGCCCGTCGGCGAAGCGCAGTCTCTCGATCCGGTTGAAGGGGTCGAACCAGTTGGTGAGCGTTATTTCATCGCCGGTTGTCGCGCCCGTGGAATCGATGATCTGCAAGACAAGGTCGGGCGAGCTCGCCGCAGGGCGCACAAACTGTATATTCTCCAGACCGATGCCCGGGCCCAGCACCAGCACGTCCTGGCCGCCGGCCGCGTGGCCGTTCTCCACCAAAAGACCGCCGCCGCGCCAGTTGCGCTCGATAATGCCGCCGTCGACGGCGGTCAGATAGGTGTCGATATCGACCGTCGGGATTTCCGCTTCGGGCGCCGGGCCTTCCTCGGTGGCCGTGTCCTTGCCGTCGCCTGTGCGCAGGATGTACTGGTCGTCGCCGGCGCCGCCATAGAGCGTGTCGCCGACCGGGTTGCCTTGCGCGTCGACGCCGTCCGTGCCGCCGGCGAGTATGTCGCCGCCACCGCCGCCATGGAGCGTGTCGTCGCCGGCGCCGCCTTCCAGCCAGTCGGAGCCGCCGCGGCCCCAGAGCGTGTCGTCGCCGGCGCCGCCATCGAGATAGTTGCCGTCCGAGGTGCCGTGCAGCTTGTCGGCATGGAGCGTGTCGTCGCCGTCGCCGCCGAAGATCCAGTCGGCCTTGGCGCCGCCGGTGATGGTGTCGTCGCCGGCATCGCCGTAAAGGTCGTTGCCGAGATCGCCGCCGGTGATCACGTCGTCGCCATCGCCGCCATGCACCTCGGCCGCCACCTCGACATCGAACGGCAGGGCCGCCACGGTACCCCATCCATAGGTGCCGGTCGTGGGCGGGAAGGAATCGGTGATCGCCAAATGCTGACCGGAGACGGATTCGTAAGTGGTGCTGCCGGTACCCTCGTCAAAGGCGAAATCAACCACGAGCGCCGAGGCGAATGCGCCGGACGCGACCTGGTCGGGCGTCAGGGCCTGATTGTACCACTGGGCCGAGAAGTATTTGCCGGCAAACGACTGGTTGGGATCGAAGGCGCCGCCCTCGACGTCCTGCTCCTGGCCGATATTGATCGTGCCATTGTTTTGGATCGCGGCTCCCGGGCGATAGACGCCGTCATAGACCAGGACGCCGAAGTCCCAGATCTTCAGATCGCCGGTGGCCGAGTCCCACGACGCGACGATCTGGTGGCGCTCGCCGTCGAGAAGATTGTAGGGCACGTTGATGTAGTGCTGGCTGGCATCCGGGCCGATGGCGATGCGGATGTGATCGTCCTGCGGGTTGAAATAGGCCTCGTTGCTGGTGTGGCCGTCCAGGGCGTAGCTGAACAGCGAATGCTCGCCGACCAAGCCGTCGTTAAACTCGAAGTCGAGCGCGAAAGTATACTGTGTCGTCGGCGCGTTGGTGATGTTGTCGAGCTGCACATGCACCTGGCCGTCCATCCGGAGGTAAGTCTCGGTGAGCGTTGTGCTGAGCGCTTCGCCGTTGATGGTCAGCCCGGTGGCGTCGACGATACGGTCCACGCCGCCCACGACGGACGGGTCGGCCGCGTAAGCCAGCGAGATCTCGTCATTGCCGGCGGTCCCCTCGATCAGGTCCTTGGCCGTGGAATCGATGGTATCGCGGACGACCTGGGTCAGCCCGTTCTTGTCGGTAAGGATTACCGCCCGCTCGTTGCCGACCCGGGTGAAGGTGGCGGTGGACGCGGCGGCCGCGTCGTTGTCGCCCAGCCAATGTTCGAAGCCGCCATACCAGTCCCCCTCGTGGCGCTTCAATAGGCCGAGTTCCACGGCGCGCTGCAACGTAATCACCCAGCCGGCGGTAAACGCCGAATCCGGCTCGGCCGCGATCAGTGCGTTGATCGAGGCGGAATTCTGCAGATAGAGGGCGTAGTCGCTTGCCGTCGTCATGTTGCCGAGCAGCGTCTCCATCTCGAAGCCGCCCGGCCCGCCGGCCATCTCGAGCGTGTTGTAGAAGGCGCGCTTGGCATAAACGTCGCCGCCGGCGATCTTCATGCTGTCCAGGCCCAAAAAGGCGCCGTAGTTGATCAGGTCGCCTGCCGCGCCCTCCTGGTCGCCGTCGAAAAGCTTGTCCAGGTCCGATTTGCCGAAGTCTGACGTCACCTCGTCACGATAGGTGAAGTCGGATTTGCGCATGCCAAAGGCGCCGCCCTGCACGTCAAAACCGTTGAGAAGATCGCCGCCGACGGCCGCCAGAACGCCGTTATAGGCATCCGCCGCCGACTGCGCGAGGCCACGCGCCGCATCTTCGCTGCCCCCCTTGCGCGCGAACACATTGCCGACGGCAAACTCGCCGGTCACCGGATTCCACATCACCTCCGCCGACGACCGCGGTGTTCCGCCGAAAGCGGAGCCGATCAGCCCGCCGAGGATCTGGCCGAGGAAAGCGCCAACGAGAATTCCAACCGGGCCGCCAAAGGCGGAAAGCGCAAATGACTGAAAGAGGGTGGCTGAGCCACCAGCGGCGATTGCGGCTGTGCCTGCCGTGGCGGCGCTGGATATTATGCCCGCGGCAGCGATACTTCCGAGGCTGGATCCGATCGCGCTGCCGACCTGCCCACCGATCGTGTCGAACGAAATGACCTCCGAGGCCAGCCTGGAGCCAACATAGGACGCGACGATGTTCCCAAATTGGAGATCTCCAATGTCGGCAAAGATATCAGTGCCGGGTGTGGTTATGTTCGCCAAGATCTGGTCGATGACCGCGCCACCGGTCGAGTTTAGAACCTCCCCGACGACGCCGTTGATTCCCAACGCGTCGAGAAGCTCGGCGGTCAAGAACGCGGACACCGCGCCGGTGCCCGCCGATTTGAGGTTGTTTAGAAGCTCGACATCAATGTCGCTAAGCGCCAGTTGAGTGTGCGTTTGGGTGCCGCGGCCTGAGCCAAAGATCTGAATATCGAGCAATTCGCCAAGGTTGTGGGCCAGTGTTGACAAACCGGCGGTCGCACCGATTTGCGCAAATAGATTGTCTCCGGCCAGCCTTCGGCCGACTGTCGAGCCAATGGCAGAACCGGCCTGATTGAATGTGATTGGTGTGCCTGAGACGCTGATAGAGGTCTCGTCCGGGCCGCCGGTAGTGGACTTGATTGTTACGGCCAAATCACCGTCATGATGTGTCTCGAAAAAGGTATCGACCGGCCCTCCCTCAGTCGAAGCTTCCCAGGTTGCCGTCCGCACGACTTCGGCGTCCTCGCCTTCGCCGACGATCGCCTGGAATCCAATCAGATTGCCGTTCGCATCATTGATGGAGACGATGCGGCCTTCTTGAGCAGCGAAGGCGCGGAATTTGTCGGATCGCCAAGTGGTTGGTATAAGAGACTGCTCTGCTTCTGGAACCGTCGCTAGTATGTGGTCCCGCGGTGCGACGCTTGGATACCAACCGGAAAGGTTAGCTTTTGTAAGGTCCGGTAGGCTCTCCGGTATTCCATCTACAGTCTCTCTGTTGAAAAGAGTGATGGCATCACGTAGGTCTTCCGGCGGCGTTGTCAGATCGACATCGAATTCGATCACAGAACCACCATCCCACATGGCGACGCCGTTGATATGTGGCACACCGTTTTCGTCGCGGAAGAAGCTGGATGAACGAAGAGCGCCAATCGGCTCCTCATTTTCGCTGAAACCAGGTGTTTCCAGTACAGTTCTTGCGATCAATGCGCCTGACTGATCGATAGCACTTTCGACAACTTGACTTCCGCCCTGCAGAGAGCTCGATTTTTCTCGTGTAAACGTAGTAGAATCGTCGAAAATCCAAGAATAAGGGGATACTGGCGTTTGTCCGGTATTGTTCTCAGTTCGATTGAGCGCATCACCAATATTCTTGATCGCGTGTTCGTCTGTGTTGATGCCCGGAATTAGCAGGCTTGGATTCTCTAGTTCAACTATGCTGGAAAAGCGTGTTATCTCCCCTGGAAGAGACTGAACGCGCGGAACCGGGTCGTTCGCTCCAACAATCACCGAATGTATCGGAGGCAGCGACCCGCCAACCACATAGTCCTCGATTAAGGCTACGCGAGCGTCAAGTGGCTCAAGCGGATCGCCTACCGGATCGAAATTAAACCCAAATGAATTGACTCCTTCAACTCCGGAAACAAGAGCGTTGACATTACGTTCAGGATCAATGGCGAAGTGCGCCAACAAGAACGTACTAAGGTGAAAGCCCCCAGAATGGCCAACGAGTTGTACGGCGGTGAATTCGTTTTGGGTGCCCTGAAGCTGCTGGCTGTCGACCAGATGCTCCGCGAACGCGACAAAATCATCCGCTTGAAACTTATTGTACCCAAATACATTGGTCGCTATCTGAAACTGGCCTAACTCGTAAAACCCCGTTACGCCAGCCGACGCCAAGATCATTTGGCCGGTTTGGGTGTCTCTCAAGTAAACACCTTGGTAGCCAGAGTCGGGAACGGCGTTGCCGAAGAACTCCGTGGCTCCCATAACTACTTCATAGCGGTCAACAAAAGCGGCTGCTTCGATTTCTGTGAAGCCCGTGTTCGGTAGACTGGTAAGAGCATCGATCTTTTCTGTACGTGTCATGCCACTCGTCAAATTTGCGTAAGCGGCATTGGAAAGCTCGACGCGACCTATATATGAGGTGCCCAAATCATGAGGCTGTGACATCACACTTCTCCGCCAGAGTTAGGGGTCTCTGTCTGCTCGTTCGGCGCGAATGGTTGGATTAGCCAGTCGTTTGTTAGGCGCCCGTCTTCGTATGCCGATCTGCCGCAACTTTTTACTTCTTGCAGTTGCACCGGCAGATTACGTGAGAGGATTCCGTTCAGTCCTGTTGGCCAGAGCCTGAACTCATACGATGAGGAAATTGTTCGATCATCTGCCAGGGAAAAGATTCTGTAGCCAAGCTTCGTGACTCTTAAAAATGGCCTTTGAATAGTTCGAACATTCTCGATAGCGAAAGCCGAACTGAGTTCATAGGAAACTGATTTTTTAAGGCAATATTCGAAGGCTTTTTCTGGATGCGATTTGAAATCATCAAATGAGTTTCGTATCTCTTTGTCTCTACAGAATTCACTTTCAGCATCAACTGAACTATATCTGCTAATATAAGCTGTCTTGTTTGACAGCAGGGAATTCAAATACTCGTAATTTCGTTGATCGGGTAGAACCTCTAACGAAAGAACCTCCACAAATCTGACAGCCCCTGATGACAAAACAGTCATGCACCGGAACGTGCACTCAGCTGGCAGATAGTCAAAGACAAGAACGGCGTCGGAACTAACGGAATCATAGATGCGATCCCCGCTCTCATTTTTGCATTTGTAGTGGTAGTAAATTTGATTATGCGGATAGTCCCAATTTAGAAGCAGGAATAGCAGGAGAAGGTATAACCACAGCCTCTTGCGGCTCCGGGCAGGCATTTCTTGTTTGGTAGGTTCCGCCATCGCCTACCGACGCCACCATTTTTGAGTGGATATCTGCGACGAAGATGCTGATAAATCGATGTAGGCGTTAACCCTTGCCCGCCAAAGCGGCGAAGGGTGGGCTCTGTGTCTTTCCCCCATGTTTCCCTCTCGTCCCCCAAATTCAGCTTCCCCGATCTGGCGCCGAGAGTGCCAGGCGGGTTGGGCCGGTTCGTTACCATGGCGGGTGCTTGGCCCACCAAAGCGGTGGAGTGAAGGTTCGAACTTCGGGTATGTCAAAGGGCAATTTTGTGGCTTTTTCGTGCCGGTCGCGGGCCGGTCCGCGACCGGGTGTGTTTTCGCTATGGTTGTAAAGGCTTAGGTGCATTTTCTTCGCCTCTTTCACGCGCCCGATGTGCGCAATTGTCGCGGATTTTTGAGGGGCGATTTGGCGCGACCGTTCAAGAAGCGGAGCCGGACCTGTGGCGACTCGGAAGTCCAGGCGTGCAGATTCGCACGCGCCGGACTTGGATCGGGGACGGCCTCGGCCGCCACGCGACGCCTCGGCCGGCATCGGCGACTGACTATGGGGACAAAGCGCCGAAAGGTGGCGGCGCGGCCGGGGCCGTCTAGGCGTCGACGCCTTTCAGGGTCAGGACGTCGCGTTTGCCGGTTGCCGGGTCGGTCTTGTGGAAGCGGAAGGTCTGGCCCTTGAAGGCGGTCTGCATGAGGTCGGCCAGCATCGCCTCGACCATTTTGTTGTCGGGCGTGGCGAAGGGGGCGATCAGGTCCACAAGCCACAGATTCCCTTGGGTTTTTCCCGCCTGCGCGCCGTCCGCGCCGCCATCGCCGCCGCCGAGCGTGTCCTGGAGATGGGCGACCCCGAGGCCGTCGGCGCGCCATTCGTCGGGCCGCAGGCGCCCGGCGCCGGCGTTCAGCTTGGCCTCCGCTTCGGGGCTGAGCCAGGCCCACAGCGCCAGGCCGACCGGCGTCGTCTCGCCGTGGAACACGCGGTACTGCTCCAACAGCAAGGGCGGCATGACCAGCCATTCGAGGTCGGCCAGCGCGAAATGCTTATGGGTCGGCGATTGGGTAAGAAGCCAGACGATCTCGCCCAGCATATGGCTCACCGTCGGCCGCCTTTTGGCCGCCTCGTCGGTCTTTTTCGGGTCGAAGACCGGCGCGTCGGCCGCGCCCGATGCCGTGGCACCATCGGCGCCGTTTTGTGCTGTTTCTTTCGCCATGCCGTGCGACCCCCGTTTGTCGAGCTACCCGTAATTGGTGTGTGGCGCCCGGCTCGGCGCCGCCTAGCGGGCCGCGCCCGGCTCCGAGAACCGCGCCTCGAGGAGCGCGAGCGCCGGACCATAGTCCTGCCGCGCCGCGCGCTCAAGCCATTTGCGCGCCTTGCGGTCGCTTCGCTTGACCCCGCGGCCCTCCAGATAGAGCCGGCCGAGCGCATATTGCGCGGCGGCCAGCCCGGGGCGGGCGGGGCCGGTGGTGACCGGGATCACCCGGCCATAGGTCTCGCTGCCGACCGGCGGCGAATAGACATAGGTGGTGCCGCCGACCGTCTCCGCCGCCGCCCGGTACCAGGCGACGGCGCGGGCCGGGTCGGCGGCGATGCCGTCGCCGGTCTCGTGGGCCCGGGCGAGCTCGTATTGCGCGAGCTTGCTGCCGCCGCAGGCCTGCGTCTTCAGCTCGGCCAGGGCGCCCTTGTCGCCATGTCCGAGGCAAGCCGCCTGATTGCTCAAGCCCGTTGTACAGGCAGACAGCGCGAGCACGGCAAACAGGCAACACACGACCCTGAACCACGAAACCGCATTCCCCGCATTCATGTCTAGCGCTCCCTCAAAGACTCGTCCTTGTAGCGCAGCAAGGGCGAGAGGATGAACTCGATCAGCCGGCGCTTGCCGGTTTTGATCTCGGCGGTTGCGACCATGCCGGGTGCGATGTTCACGTCCTTGTCGTTGACCGCAATCGTAGAGCGTTCAAGGCTGACACGCGCCTGGTAGACGAGACCGAGCTTCTCGTCGGCGATGGCGTCCTGCGACAAATCCTCGAGCGTGCCGGGGAGCGTGCCGTATTTGGTGAAGGGGAAGGCCTCGAGCTTGACCTCCACTTCGTCGCCTATATGGACGAAGCCGATGTCCTTGTTCAGCACCTGTGCCTCGACCACCAAATCGCCCTCGCCGGGCACGATGACCATCAATGGCTCGGCCGGCTGAACGATGCCGCCGATGGTGTGGATGGCGAGCTGCTGCACGGTACCGTCGACCGGTGCAACGAGCTGCTGCAGCACATTGCGCTGGGCCGCCTTCGTCAGCTCCTGGGTCTGCGCCATCGCTGCGGTCTCGGCCTCCGCCAGTTCCGACAACGCAGTGCCGCGGAACTCTTGCGTGGTCTGTTCGCTCTGCTGGTCGATGCCGCTGATCGCGGCCGTCATCCGCACGCGCTGCTCGGTCTGGATTTCGAGCTGCTTTTGACTGTCGATCAGACGTTCCAGCAATTCGAGATACAGGAGCCGGGGCGACAGGCCCTTTTCGGTCAGCTCCTTGCGCGCCGCCACCTGTTCCTCGATCAGCGGCAGGGTCTTTTTGAGCCGATCGATTTCCTGGTCGACCGCGGCCAGATCGGCCTCCCGCTCGGCGCGCTGCTGGGCAAGCGAGCCCAGGGCCGCCTCATATTCGCGGATCTGGCTGTCGATCAGGCGCTCTTCCATGGCGACAATCGCCGGGTCGGCGTCGGCAGGTGGGTCGAATGCGTGGGCGCCGGTCTCGACGTAGGCCAGCAGTGCATTCGCCCTGGCCGACGTCATCCGCGACATCAGGAGTGCCGCCTCGACCTGCGCGACATCGGCGCCGGAAACGGTGGGGTCGAGCTCGATCAGCACGTCGCCGGCCGCGACACGTTGTCCATCTGTTACTTTGATTGCGCGAACGACGCCGATCTCCAAAGGCTGGATTATCTTGACCCGCTCTTTCGGGATGATGCGACCCTGCGCGGTAGCCACCACGTCGACATGTCCGAAATAGGACCACAACATAGCGGCGACGAAAAACGCTATGATCAGCCACAGCGTCGTTCGGCCGACGGGCGAGGCCGGCTTTTCCAGAATCTCCAACGCTGCCGGCAGAAAGTCGACTTCTTCATATTTCTTGGCGCTCTTACGGCGCTCGGATTCGAGCCGCCAGGACTCCCGCCAAACGTCCAGGTGGCTGCGCATGCCCTCAAACATGAGCCGTCTGCTTTCGCCAAAGCTCTGCATAGCGCCCTTCGGCGGCGATGAGCTCGTCGTGGGTGCCGTCTTCGGTCAGCATGCCGCGCTCGATCGTCACGATGCGGTGCGCCTGGCGAAGCGCCGACAGCCGGTGCGCGATGATGATCACGGTGCGGCCCTGCGCCATCGCCTTCAGATTGTTCTGGATGACCTCCTCGGATTCGGCGTCCAGCGCGCTTGTCGCTTCATCGAAAATCAGGATTCGCGGATTGGTGATCAGGGCTCGGGCGATGGCGATACGCTGGCGCTGACCACCGGATAAATTGGCGCCACGCTCGTCGATCTGCGTATCGTATCCTTCTGGCAGTTGGAGGATAAACTCGTGCGCGCCGGCCAGTTGCGCGGCCGCCATCACCTGCTGCATATCGCGGGTCGGATCGGTCAACGCTATGTTCTCGCGCATCGAGCGGTTGAACAGGATATTCTCCTGCAGAACTACGCCGACCTGGCGCCGTAGCCACGCAGGATCGACAAGAGCGAGATCGACACCATCGACCAAAACGCGGCCCGATTCCGGCACATAGAGCCGTTGAACCAGCTTGGCCAATGTCGACTTTCCCGATCCCGAGGGCCCGACGATGCCGAGGATCTGTCCCGGCGGAATCTCAAGCGACACGCGGCGCAGGACTTCCGGGCCGTCGGTGCTATAGCGAAACGTTACATTGTCAAATTCGATCGCGCCGCCGATCTTGGGGAGGTTGGTGCGGTTGGGATTGTATTGCGGCTCGGTGGGCGAATTGAGGATGTCGCCCAGTCGCTGCACGGAGATTCGTACCTGCTGAAAATCCTGCCACAGCTGCGCCAGACGCAATACCGGCTGGCTAACCCGCGACGCCAGCATATTGAAAGCGACAAGCTGGCCAACCGTCAGTTCGCCACTGATGACCAGCTTGGCACCGAAATAGAGAATCAGGGCGATCACGACCTTGTTGATGAATTGAACCGATTGAGATCCCACATTGCCCAGCATGTTGGCTCTGAAGCTGGTGCTGACATAGCCGGCGAGTTGCTGCTCCCAGCGCTGCTGCATCTGCGGCTCAACCGCCATCGCTTTGAGCGTCTCCACGCCCGTTACGCTTTCCACCAGAAACGCCTGGTTCTCGGCGCCGCGCTGGAATTTCTCATCCAGCCGGGCGCGTAGCGGAGGGGTGATCGCCCAGGAGATCGCAACGTAAAGCGGTAGTGAGATCAATACGATCAGAAGCAACGTCGGGCTATACAGATACATCACGCCCAAAAAGACGAAGGTGAAGAACAGGTCGATAAAAAGCGTGACCGACGAAGAGGTGAGGAAGTTGCGAATATTCTCCAGCTCCCGAACCCGGGCAACGGAATCGCCCACCCGGCGGCTTTCGAAGTAGCTCAGCGGAAGCGCCAACAGATGCCGGAAAAGCTTCGCCCCGAGCTCCACGTCGACGCGGTTTGTCGTATGCGAGAATACGTAGGTTCTGAGCCCTCCCATCACGACCTCGAACAGAGAAATTGCAATGAGTCCGACAATCATGACATCGAGGGTCGTAAGCCCCTGATGCACGAGGACCTTGTCGATCACCACCTGAAAAAACAGCGGTGTCATCAAGGCGAAGAGCTGCAGGAAAAAGGATGCGGCAAGTACCTCGCCCAGGAGGCCGCGATACTTGACGAGCGCCGGTATGAACCACGTTACGTCGAATTTTCGATCGCCGCCGGCGAGGCGGGAACGCGTTGTCACCAATATGACCTGTCCCGTCCACTCGGAGTCGAGCTCCGAGAAAGTCAGTTTTCGCGCTGCGGGTTCGCCGGGGGATTGGATGAGAACGTGGTTGTCGCCCACCTGACCCAAGATAAAAAACCGCCCGTCGCGCGCCCTGGCGATTGCGGGAAGCGGAAGCTTGCCGAGCCGGTCGGTTCTTGCTCGTGTGATCTTGCTCCGCGCGCCAAGCTGTTTTGCCAGCCGCATCAGGTCTTCAGGACCGAAAACGGCGTCCCCCTTGCCAAGCTGATGCCTTAGCTGCGCGGGCTCGGCCGGAATGCGCAGATATTTGAGAAGGAGCACAAGGCAACTGAGTCCGGAATCCTGCTCCGCTGCGGATTCGTCCCCGGCGTTTGCAGTTCCCCCATCCGACAACGTCATTTTTCGTCACACTACTTGTGGTTACAAGCCCCAAAAACCTACGGTTTAAAATCGCGCGGGCAGCTCCAGGTGGCCAAATTCACCGCGAGCGGGAGAGAACTCGATTTGGCCAATCTATTCCAGGACAGAAAGCCCTGATAAACTGCCGCACTGAGGCCTATCTAATTGCTCCTGAAGACAACACAAAGGGAAATTTTTGTCATTCGAGCATGGCTTGACGAGGATCAGACTATTGATAGGGATCTGTATGAGGCCCTTCGATTGCGAATCTTTATTCGCATCCCAGTTGTATCTTCCGTTGCCGTTTCGGCGCCGAATCCATTTTCTTGTGCTACTTCACGATCAGTCTGGTTCCGCGCAGGGCGCCGTGGGATTCCAGGATGGGGTGGGCGACCGCGGTCAGATGCTCGATGATGTGCTTGAGATCGCGCACAACGTCGAGATGGATGTCGCTGGTCTCAATAGAAGCGGTCATGCTGGCCTGCAGGCGCTCGACATGATTGGCCACGGTCTGGTGCTCGCGCCCTCGGCGCGGACTTCGCGGGCGCGCTGGGTCATCGCCTTGGTCTGCGAGGGTCGGACGTTTTGAACGCGTCTTGAAAAAAGCGTCATGGATGATTCTCTTAACAACAGTGCAGAGCGCCGGCGGCCGGACAAGCCGTCGCCATCTCCGCCGAAGCGATGAAAGTGAGTGCTCAATATGAGCGGCGCGGGATCACGAAAAAAGCCGGAAATGCCGACGGGTATGTGGGAGAAACAGACATATCTCAGCAGCCTGCAATGGCCCGGGCCTTATCCGCGCCACAAGCGGCGGCTAGCTCGTATCTCTGAGAAGAGAGATGCCCTTCAGGAATGCCTTATCCGCCTCGACCGAGACGGCCTGCACATTTTGTTCGCCGAGCGCTGCGACGTAGCGGTGGGTCAGCGCTTCGTTGCCGACAAGGATGACATCGTCGACCGTTCCGAGAGCTGCCGTAACGGCCATTATCTCGCGGCCGATCAGCATGCCCGAAAGGTAGGATGCGCGCGAAAGGCAGTGCAGGTCGTCCAGCAGCACGCTGGCGCGGATGGAGAACAGCTTGTTGAGCAACCCTGCTTTCGAGCGTCCAGCCTCGGTCCCCTGCATAAAGCTCGTCTGGTCGAACTTTTCGTCCTCGATAAGCGAGGAGATGGAGCTTTCCCTGCGGATCAGCGCGAAAATCTCCCCGGTCATGAACGTTGTCAGCGAGGCGATGGCGCCTGTTTCGACAATGCACCACTTGCTGTGCGTGCCGGGCAGACAAACAAGGGCCGTATCCAGGCCGAGAGCGGCCAGTGCTCCGAAGACCTGCACCTCCTCGCCCCGCATCACGTCCAGACCGCCGAACATGTTGGGGCCGCTGACGCCGGGTACGATGCGGATAGTGAGCTCGCCGTCATTGTCGATCGTCACCGGGTTATGCGCCAAGCTATCGGCCGAGACCGGACACGGCATATAGTCCGTCTCCTGCCATCCGTTGCGGCTCCCGATCATGCCGCTCATGATGATCGGCATGGTCCCATGCTCTGCGAGCCACCGGCCGCAATTGGCTTCGAGGACTTGGAGAAACGACTTGTTTCCCGTCATCAGGACGCCGTCATCGGTACTGATGCGCGCCAGCGACGTGCCCTCGTCACCTATCAGGAACGCCCGGAAGGCACTGGAACCCCAATCGATGGCGATGAAAGAGGCCATCGTCATCAAACCCGGCCGCCGTCGATAATCAGCGACTGCCCGGTGATCATCGACGAAGCGTCTGAGGCAAGGAACAGGGCCGAATTGGAAACGTCCTCCTCGGTAATTGTCGTTTTGAGACTTTGCTGGGCGAGACATTCCTCGATCGCCTCCGGCGTGGCCCAGAGTTTTTTCTGCCGCTCGGTCAGGACCCAACCCGGAATCAGCACATTGGCCCGGATACCGAAGGGGCCGAGTTCTCGCGCGAGCGCTTTCGTCAGCCCGACGATGCCTGCTTTGGCGGTCACGTATGACGCATAGCCGGCCAGGCCCAGGATTGCCGAATTGGATCCCACATTAATGATGCTGCCGGCGTGTTCCTTCATGTCCGGCAGGGCGGCCTGCACCGTGAAGAAATGAGGGCGAAGATTGGTGTTGAGCGAACTGTCCCACTCGTCGACGCTGAATCCTTCGATTTCGTGCCGGTTATCGCGCGCGGCGTTGTTGATCAAGATTCGAACCGGTCCGAACTCGCTACGTGTTTTTTCCATCGCGGCCTGTAATGCGGCAATGTCCCGGATATCGCAGCGGACATAAAGCGGGCGGTGCCCGGCGAGCTTTTCAACGGCATCGCACAACGCTTCGGCCGGCTCCCTCGAAAGCGACACGAAGGCGACCTTTGCGCCCTGCTGGGCAAAGGCGGAAACAAACGATGCGCCGATGCCCGACCCGCCGCCGGTGATAAAAACCGTCTTGTCCCCGAGGTCATGATACTTGGGATAATGCATGGATGCTGCCCGTCATTGGTCTCTCGTCAGCTGCCGGCGGTCGACATAATATTGCATGCATCACTGTGCGCGTGTCTGTCGGTCCGCTATCTTGTATTTTAATAATATATATCATAACAATAAACCTCAAAAGTAAAGCGGCGACAACCGCCTTTTTGAGTCCCGTCTTCCGGCTTCGCAACACTGCCCAAGGGGTCGATGTGGTCCAGAATTTCCGAATGATCGCCGAGATACTGGTGGGCAATCTCTTGGGCGAGGGTGTTCAGTGGCGTCCCGGCGACCGGTCTCTTTGGTGGACCGATATTCTCGATAACAAAATGTATCGCCTGGAGTGGCGGCAAAGATCGGTGCGCCGGATCGATGTGCCCGAGCCGCTGGGATCGTTCGCATTCACCGCAAAGCCGAACACCGTTGCCGCCGCGTTTGCGACGGGCTTTGCGCTGTTCGACTATGAGAGCGGCGCCCTCGACTGGATACACAGGCCCGACTTTCTCGAAGGCGAAGGCAGGTTCAACGACGGCAGGGCCGACCGGCAGGGGCGGTTCTGGTCGGGAACGATGATGGCCTCGCCGAGCCACAAAAGCCCGGCAGCCGGACGGCTCTTTTGCCTCGATGCGATAGGCGCGGTCAGCGAACACGAACACAATATCGGCATTTCCAATGGGCTGTGCTGGAGCCCGGACGGCGGCACGCTCTATTTCGCCGATTCCCTGCCCGGAATCATCTACGCATATGATTTCGACGGAACGACCGGCACGCCCAGAAACCGCCGCGTATTTGCCAAGTCGCCCGCCGGTGGCTCGCCTGACGGCGCCGCCGTCGATGCCGCCGGCAACGTCTGGAGCGCGCAATGGGGGATCGGCAAAGTGTTAGCTTACAATCCCGCCGGCGAGATCATTGCGGAGGTCCCGGTGCCGGCCAGCCAGCCGACCTGTGTGGCCTTCGGGGGCGAGGACCTTGATCTTCTGTTTGTTACTTCGGCCAAAGACGGGCTAGATAAGGATACGCTCGAAGGGGAGCCATCGGCGGGAAACGTCTTCGTTTTCGAGACCGGTACGAAGGGGCTGCCGGAGACTATCTATCGGGGCGCGGCTTAGGGACTTCGACGAATCAGGGTGAAGCCGACATGGCGGTATCGACACAGAGCTTGACGCAGCAGATTGTCAACGAATTGGGACTCGCCATTGTGCGGGGCCAATATGGCGCCGAAAACCCGTTTCCGATCGAGGCGGCTCTGTGCGAGCAGTTCGGTGTCAGCCGAAGCGTGCTTCGTGAAGCGGTCAAGATGCTGACCTCCAAGGGTCTGCTGCGCGCCCGGCCCCGTCAGGGGACGTCGGTTCAGCCCGAAGAATCGTGGAATCTGCTTGATCCGGACGTGCTCCGATGGCTGCTCGAGCGGAAGTTCTCGCTCGACCTGTTGAACGATTTCACCGAGGTGCGGCTGGCCGTGGAACCGCAGGCCGCGGCCTTCGCCGCAGTGCGGGCATCGGATGAGCAAAAAGCCGCGATCGAGCATGCGCTGAACCGCATGCGGGCCGCGGAGCAAGGCGACGACGACCCGCTTGTGTCCGACATTGCCTTTCACGTCGCCGTGCTCGAAGCCAGCGGCAATCGGTTCTTCGGGCAGTTGAAGGATCTGGTCGATACCGCGCTCAGGATCAGCATCCGTCTCACCAACCAATATAAAGGCGTGGCCCTGGCCAATGTCGACGATCACGGAAAGGTCTACGACGCAATCAAAGCGGCAGATCCGGAGCGCGCGCGGACTGCCAGCCTCTACCTGGTTAAGGAGGCCAACGAGTTGATCGCACGGGCCCGCGACAGGATGAAGGGCAAAAAATAAGGCCGGTCAGTCGACCCTCGTCAGTTCAAACACCAACGCCGTCTCCGGCATCGTCAGCGGCAACTGCACGCCCGCCTTCATAAGCCCCTCGCCCGAAATCACCGTCTCGGCCGTCGCTTCGAGCGCGTTCGGCGATCGTGCTTGGAGGCCTTGCGGCCAAATCAGTTCCAGCTTGTATCGAGATGCCGCATCGAGGCCTTCGAAGCGGAAGGACTCGGATACCGACTCGGCCCTGGTCGCCGTCTGGGCATAGGTGAAAAGCCCTTCGCTTCGATCCTCGGAGACGATACCGAACGCCAGCGCATGGGGTTTGCTCACCAGGCGAAACAGCCGGCCGCCGTGGATCAGAGCCCTCTTTTGCTTGTACAGGTCCAAAGCGGCGCGCAGGACATCTTCTTCTTCGCCGGTCAATTCTGCCAGATCGAACTCCATGCCCATATGCCCGAAAAGCGCGGCGGCGGCCCTGAACGCCATGGAGTGCTGACGATCCGTCACATGACAGAGGCGGGGGCCGATATGCCCGCCCACCACCTCGGGCGGGAAGAAAAACGAAGCCCCGCGCTGAATCTCCAGCCGGTCGAGGGCGTCGTTGTTGTCTGACGCCCAAATCCGGTCGGTGTGGGCGAGGATGCCATAGTCGGTACGGGCGCCGCCCGACGCACAGCTCTCGATCTCGACCGCCGGGTGCTTTGCGCGAAGCGCGGCAAGCAGGTTGTAGAGCGCACGCACCTGCCGGTGACAGGCGGGCCTGCCGTCGCTGCCGGGCTGATTGATGTCCCGGTTCATGTCCCATTTCAGATAGGCGATATCGTTGGCCGTGAGCAGCGTGTCGAAGCACGCAAACAGATGGTCCCAAACCGCCTGCCTGGTAAGGTCGAGCACTAGCTGATCCCGGAACGGCACCGTATCCGTCGTGGTTGCCGACAATATCCAATCGGGGTGCGCCCGGTAGAGGTCGCTGTCGGGGTTGACCATTTCCGGTTCTACCCAAAGCCCAAACTCCATGCCGCAGGCCTTCACGTGATCGATCAGGGGGGTGAGCCCGTCGGGATAGATGCTTTCGTCCGGGAGCCAATCGCCGAGTCCGGCCCGGTCGTGGCGCCGGCCCTTGAACCAGCCGTCGTCCAGGACAAACCGCTCGGCGCCCACGCGCGCGGCCTTTTCGGCCAACGCCTTGAGCCGGCCCGGGTCGTGATCGAAATAGACCGCTTCCCAGGTGTTGTAATGAACCGGGCGCGGCTTGTTCCGGGCCGCGTCGCTTAAGAGGTGACTGCGCACATATCGATGAAAGTTTCTCGAAAGCGCCGAGAATCCGTCCGGCGAGAAGGAGGCGTAGAGGACAGGGCTCCGGTAGGACGCGCCCTTTTCCAGCACGATCTCGCCCGGCAGTAATAACTCGCCCATTTGCACCAACGCCCGGCCGTCCCACAGCTTCTCCGCGAGGACCCTGTGGTTGCCACTCCAGCCCAGATGGAAGCCGAAGGCGGGGCCGGCGCCTTCCGTCGTATGACTGCAATGCGCGAGCAGCCCCGGAAAACTATCGTGTGACGTGCGGCCGCGCGTGTTTTCCCGCACATAGGCGCCGGTGAATTGCGCGACGGTTTGGCGCTGGAACTCGCCTGACCAGCGTCCGGCGAATCCGGTGAGCGTATCGGCATGCGCAGGTATCGGCAGGGTGGCGGCCGCACACCAGTCAAGCGTCAGCGGCGCGTCGCCTTCGTTCGTCACCTTGGTTTCGAGGCTTAGTACATCACTGTCGAAATCGAGCGCGACGGTGTGATGCAGAACCACCCAATGTACCGGGTCGACGGACCGTATGGAGAGGCGTTGGGAGCTCGCTTCGAGCACGTCGGCCGACGCCGGATCGAAGTCCCACGCCGCGCCGTGACGGTGCAGGCGGATGCCCTTCGCGCCTGAAAATCCTGACCCAAAGGTAGGGCAAAGCGTGAGCGGGACTTCGACCGAAGCCGACCCCTTCGCGGTCTGGCGGACCGCCAAGGCGGCGATCATCCCGGGCGTCGTATGCCGGAGCCTTTCGCCCCAATAGATGAGGGACGGGGAGCGCCCGCCAACATCGGCAATAAGCGTCGTATTCTTACTTTCGAGCACATGCCAGTTTTCAGAAGTCCGTGCCATTTTCTGATCTCGTTCCGGATGACCAACAGACACCCAGGTCTTGTTCCATAAACCGGTCAGTTATGATACTCGCTTGCACAAAACAAGTATTAATCATATAAATATTATTATAAAATTCACCCTGCGGGGTAGGCAACGAACAAGAGGCCGAATGCTGGGCGTCTGCTATTACCCGGAGCACTGGCCGGAAGATCTTTGGCAGGCCGACGCCGCCGACATGAAGGCGCTCGGTCTCGATTACGTGCGGATCGGCGAATTTGCCTGGTCCCGTGTTGAGCCATTGCGCGGGCAGTTCGACTTCGCCTGGCTGGACAGGGGGATCGAGGTGCTGGCCGATGCCGGGCTTGCGATCGTCTTCGGCATACCGACGGCAACGCCTCCGAAATGGCTGATCGACGAATTCCCCGAGATTCTACCCGTCGATCCCGAAACCGGTCGCGTGCGCGGCTTCGGCTCGCGCCGCCATTATGACTTTTCGAGCGAGACCTATCGCACCGAAGCGCTGCGCATCACCGGCGTGCTGGCGAAGCGGTATGGCGGGCATGACGCGATCGTCGGCTGGCAGACTGATAACGAGCTCTGTTGTCACGACACAGCGCTTAGCGCATCGCAAAGCGCGCGGGCGGGATTCCGGCTATGGTGCGAGAAACGCTATGGCTCGGCCAAGGAGCTGAACGAGGCCTGGGGCAATGTCTTCTGGTCGATGGAGTACGGGTCGTTCGACGAGATCGAATTGCCGGTCGGGGCTGTCACCGAGACCAACCCGGCACATCGGCTGGCCTATCGCCGTTATGCGTCGGACACGGTGGTCGCTTTCCACGACGCGATGGTGGCAACCATCCGCGCCCACGCGCCTGGCAGGTGGATCACCCACAACTTTATTCCGAAAGAAGACCTGGCCGTGGACACCTTCGCGCTTGGCGGGCCGCTCGATTTCGCCAGCTATGACAACTACCCGCTGGGCCGGGCGGATATTGTCTTTGCAGATGCGCCTGCCGAAGTCATGCGCCGCTACATGCGAACGGGTCACCCGGACTTCGGACCGTACTACCTCGACGCGACGCGTAGCTTCTCCAAGGGTGACTTCTGGGTAATGGAACAGCAGCCGGGGCCGGTGAACTGGGCACCGCACAACCCGCGCCCATTGCCGGGCATGGTGCGTTTCTGGTCGCTCGAAGCCTTCGCCCACGGCGCCGCCTGCGTGAGCTACTTTCGCTGGCGCCAGGCGCCCTTCGCACAGGAACAGATGCATGGGGCCCTGCGCCGGCCCGACAACTCCAAGGCCACCGCCTGGGATGAGGTCGCGCAGGTGCGAGGCGAAATCGACGCATTGCACGTCATCAGCCACAAAAAACAGATATCGCCGGTCGCCCTCGTCACCGACGTGCAGGCGCTCTGGGTCACCGAAATTCAAAGACAGGGACGAGGCTATGATTTTGCCAGGTTGGAGTTCGCTTATTATTCGGCGCTGCGTCGGCTGGGCATAGATGTGGACTTTATCTCCGCCAAGGCATCGCTTGACGGATACAAGTTGATTGTTGTGCCCTGCCTGCCGATCGTCGATGACGAATTCGTCGCGCGCTGTGAAGCGGAGGGCGGCCATATCATCTTTGGCCCGCGCTCCGGCTCCAAAACCGGCGAATTCAGTATCCCGCAGACGTTGCCGCCCGGCGCGCTGCAGCGGCTGATCCCGATCAGAATCCTGTCCGTCGAAACGCTGCGGCCCGACTGCGCCGAAGACCTGCATTGGAACGGTAGGGCCTATGATGCGACGATCTGGTGCGAGGAAATCGATGCCGGCGATGCCGATGTGGTCGCCACATTCGCCACCGGCGCACCTGCGGTCGTCCGGTCCGGGACGGTCACCTATATCGGCACGGTGACCGATGACGGCTTCCTGCAAGACTTCTTGCGCGCCGCCTGCGCCGAAGCCGGGATCCCGACGCTGGAATTGCCGCAGGACCTGCGCATCTGCCGCCGCGGCGGTCTTGAATTCGCGTTCAACTACGCCGCGGAGCCGCAGACGGTGCCGGCGCCGGAAGACGCGATTTTTGAACTGGGCGGGCGGGAGCTTGGCCCCCATGATGTCGCGGTTTGGCGTAGGCCCCAAAACCGCTAGAATTCGGAGACGCCCAATGTCCCTACAAACCGTCCAGGTCGCCGTATTTGTACTGTTCACCGCGCTGATTGCGCTGGCGACCTATTTGAAGTGCCGGGGGACACGGGCCGCGGCGGACTCCAACAAGGAGTATTTTCTGGCCGGCGGCGGCCTGTCGTGGATGTTTGTCGCCGGTTCGATCACGCTGACCAATCTCAGCACCGATCAGCTCGTCGGCATGAACGGCAATCAGATGGCGCTCCTGGCATGGTGGGAGTTCGCCGCTTTCGCCGGGCTCATCATCCTCGCCAAGGTCTTTCTGCCGGTCTATTACCGGAACAACTGCACGACCACGACCGAGCTCTTGGAGAAGCGTTACAACGACCCGCATATCCGGGCGACGGTCTCGGTCATGTTCCTGTTGGGCAATATCTTCATCTTCCTGCCCGCGATGCTGTATGGCGGCTCGCTTTTCATGAAATCCATGTTCGGCATCGACGCCCCGATCATGCTGCTGGCGACATTGTTCGCCGTGGTGGGCGCCGCCTACGCCATCTTTGGCGGCCTCCGGGCGGTGGCGGTTTCCGACACCTACAGTGGCATCATACTCTTGAGCATGGGGCTTTTGGTCGTGTTCCTGGCGGTCGAGGCGATCGACTTCGATTTCAGCGGTATTCCGGCCGAGCGGCTGACGTTGATCGGCAGCGACGACAGCCCGATCCCATGGCACACTTTGCTGACGGGCATGATCTTCATCCAGATCTTCTACTGGAGCACCAATCAGACGATAACACAGCGCGCCATGGCGTCACCGACGCTGCAGGAAGCGCAGAAGGGCGTGTTTGCAGCAGCCGGAATACGGCTCTTGATCATACCCGCCATGATCGTGGTGCCGGGGATCGTTTCCTACAAACTATACGGCGACATCGGCGACGCGGCCTATGGCCGGATCGTCGGCGATGTCTTGCCGGTCTGGTTGTCGGGGGCGTTTGCGGCGGCGATTGCTGCGGCGGTGCTCACCAGCTTCAATAGCGTTCTCAATTCGTCCACCGCGCTCTACGTTTGCGACATCCACGAGAAGTACATCAACCCCAATCCCAGGGTTAAGGTACTCAGCGGCTGGGTCACCGGGGTCTTCGTTCTTATTGCCCTCGCTCTTGTGCCGTTCTACGACGGCACCGAGAGCATCATCAATATCGTGCAACAGCTCTACGGCCTGTTGAGCATGCCGATTCTCTCGACATTCCTGGTCGGCCTCCTATTCAACAATGTCGACGCACGGGCGATGATCCTGGCAATGGTGTCGGGAGCGCTGCTCTATGGGGCCTTCTCCTTCGGGTGGGAGCCGCTTCACTACATCCACCTGATGTTTACCACGCTGGTCTTCTGCATTGCCGTCGCCCTCGCCACCAACCGGCTGATCTTCGGCCGACGGGCATCGCCGGTGGCGATGGGAGCCTGATCGGCCGACCGACCGGCCAGCCCGCAACAACCGATTCTCCTTCCCGGAGCCCTGATCGTGCCCGCGGTACGGTTGGGACTCCTGAGGGGTTTCCTAACCAGAAGATGTGGCTTTTTTGCCAATACCCCCTGCGATTCAATAACGCCCTATACCAATAACATATTGATATTACTTATTAAAAAGGCGGGGCTCTCTGAAGCGATGGAGAAGGTTGACAATATACGTAATATTTATATGATAATTAGTGGATAAAAAAATAGGGGAGGACAAGAAATGTCGTACGGTTTTCAAAGGCCGAGTCGGCGGAACGGCCGGTTGGCGCTGCTGGCGTCGGTCGCGGGCCTGGCTGTTTTCGCATCGGGCTCGCCGGTCGTCGCGCAGGATGATGCCGACGAGGATTTGGGCGAAATCGAGCAGATTTTCGTCACCGGTATTCGGGGCAGCCTGCAACAATCACTCGATGTGAAGCGCGACGCGCGCCAGATCGTCGACGCGGTTTCAGCCGAGGACGTCGGCAAATTCCCCGACAGTAACGTGGCCGAAGCGCTGCAGCGCATCACCGGCGTTTCAATCGATCGCTCGGGCGGCGAGGGTCAGTTCATCACGGTTCGCGGTCTCGGCCCCGAATTCAACGCGGTCCTGCTGAACGGGCGAACCATCGCGACCGACAATGACGGGCGTGAGTTTTCGTTCGACGTATTGTCCTCCGACATCATTCAGCGGGCTGAGGTTTACAAGAGCGCGACGCCTAACCTGCAGTCCGGCGGCATCGGTTCGGTCGTCAATATCGTCACCGCGCGGCCCCTGGACCGCCCGGGCACGAGTTTCACGGCGTCGGCGGCGGGCCTCTACGACACGCTGCGCGACAAGTTCAGCCCCGAAATCACCGGCGTGGCCTCGTGGACCAATGACGACGATACGGTCGGGTTCCTGCTCGGCGCGTCCTACTCGAACCGCAAGAGCCAGGAAGACTCTTCGTTTACCAATGGTTTTGCCTTGCGCGACGGGGCCGTCAATGCCGGCGATATCGCCGTCAATGCACCGGAAAGCTCGACCGGCCTGGATCCATCGGCGATCGGGCCGATTCCCACCTCCCGCGTTCAGCAGCAGGTCGTCCACAGCCGGGATGTTCAGGACCGTGAACGGCTGACCATCAGCGGCGCCGCGCAGTGGCGGCCGATGGACAATCTGTTGTTCACCGTCGATGGCCTCTATTCCAGATTCGACGTTGAATCGCTTGCCACGCAATTCTCCGGCTTCTTCAGCCCGCCTTTCATCAATCCGGTGATCGACGAAAACGGCACCGTCGTCTCGTTCAGCCGGCCTAGCGTCGATTTCCAAAACCGGAATCCGCTCATCGCCGATGTCGTCGGGCTGTCGCAGAACGACAACGTAATCACGGCCAACAACCGGCTCGCCGAGACTTATGTGATCGGCGGCAATGTCGAATACGACCTCAATGAAAGCGTGTCCGTCGAGCTGGACGTGTCGAAATCCCGCGCGACACGGGACGGAACGAATCCATTTGTCGTGATCGGCGCGCTTGCGCCCGAGTCGCCCTTGATCGAGATCCCGAACGATAACGGCATCTCGACCATCACGAATCTGGTGGGCCTTACCGATCGCTCGATCCAGCGGCTTCACTTCGTCAATGTCGCGCGCGACGAAGTCGAAGACGACATTTTCGAGGCCAGTCTCGGCGTCGACTGGGACGTCAATCGCGGCCCGTTGGCGGTCGTCTCGGTCGGCGGGCTTTATACGGATCGGTCGAAAGAGCAACAGGTCTTCGATAACTTCTCGCCAACCCAGGGCGGCAATATCTTCTGCGCCTATTGCGGCTACAACGTCGCACCGCCGGACACCTCCTTCCTCACCGAATTTTCGTTCGAGGGATTCCTGAGCGGCGTTCCCGGCGCGGAGACGGTTGCGCCGCAGATCCTTGCCTTCACCTTTGAAGATGCGTTTCGGGTGTTGAATGACACGGTGAACATCACCAATCCGGCGCGCCAACCCGGCCTCTCGCCGGAAGAGTTCGCGGCGAATGCGGCAGACCTGATCGCGCGCCGCGACGCGGCGGGAGACTCGATCTTCGGCTTCTACACACCCGACCTCAATCCGGGCGCGAGTTTCGCCGTCGATGAACAGATCTTCGCGGTCTATCTGAACACCGAGTGGGAGGGCGATTTCGGCGACCTGCCGTGGAGCGCCAATGTCGGCTTCAGGGTTGCGATCACCGAAACCACCTCGACCGGCGTCGATCAGCCCGTGATCGAATTCCGCGAAAGCCCGGGCGATACGCAGCTCCTCATCATGTTCGGACCGTCGACGCCCGTCTCGGTCGACAATCGCTATGTCAACTTCATGCCGTCGGTGAATTTCAGGGTCGATCCGACCGACAACACGGTGTTGCGTCTCAGCTATACGGAGACGGTAACCCGGCCGACCTTGACGGCGCTGGGCGTCAACAACACATTCGGCGGCCGTTCGAACGCGCCGGTCAGCGGCGGCGGCAACCCGTTCCTGGAAGCCTTCGAATCCGAGAACTACGACGTGTCCTTCGAGTGGTACTTCGATGACGTCGGCTTCTTCGGCATCGCCGGCTTCCATAAGGAGTTCTCCAACTTCCTGGAATCGCAGACGCTGCCGGTGATCCGGCCGATCGTGTTCCCGGCGGGCAATGTGAGCAACCCGACCGACATGGACGTCACTCGGGACGTCGCCTTCCAGGATACCCGTGACCCCAACGGGGAATCCGGCAGCATCACCGGCGTCGAAGTGGCGTTCCAGATGGTGTTCGACAGCCTTCCGTCGCCGTGGGACGGGCTCGGCACGCAGATCAATTACACCTATGTGACCAGCAGTATCGATCGGGCCGAAGGTTCCGGCGCGGCGGACTGCGACTACAACGGTCTGTCGCCGCATTCGTTCAACATCAGCGGCTTTTACGAGAAAGACCGGATTCAGGCGCGCATCGCCTATAACTATCGCGACGAGTTCCTGTTCCAGTGCTTCTCGAACTTCAGTGAGCCCAGGCAAAGAGAAGCCTTCGGTCAGGTCGATTTCTCGGCCGCATTCGATGTCAACGACTGGATCCAGATCTTTGCGGAAGGCGTCAACATTCTGGGGGCGGACACGCGGGACTTCTCGCGCTTTCCGAACCGGTTCCTGACCTATTCCAACACCGGCTCACGCTATCTGATCGGGGTACGCGGCTCGTTCTAAGAGCTGTTGGACTGTGAGTGGTTTCCTCCCGAGCGTTTCCACTCCGGGCGATGCGGAGCGATCCGCATCGCCCCTGTTTTGTCGCGGCATGCGAAGCCGACGGATCGGACACGGGGTCATGACACGAACGCTCCTTCGCAGCTTTACGGGCGCGCTGATCGTATTGGCGGCGAGCTTTCCGGGCGCAGCTCAGGATGATAGCGACCCGCTTGCGCCGACGGGCCGCTGGTCGGCTTTCGCCGGCGGTGCCGCCGAGACCCCGCCCATGGGTTGGAATTCGTGGAATGCGTTCCACACCGATGTGGACGAAGAAAAGGTCATGGGCGCCGCGCGGGCCATCGTCGAGACCGGCCTCGCCGAGCTCGGCTACAGCTATATAAACATCGACGACGGCTGGTGGCTGAAGCGGCGTCAGTCGGACGGCTGTTCGCCGAGCCAGGCGGCCACGGTCTGGCGCTCTTCCGCACTCATGTGAAGGCCGAGCTTGGAGCGGCGCCGGAGAATGTCCTCGGCGCTCTGTGCCCATTCCTCGCGGCGCAGAAAGTCGATCTCCTTTTCGTAGAGGCCGGCGCCGAAGTTCTGCCCCATATCGGCGACCGATCGCGCGTCTTCGAGCAACCGGAAGGCCCGGGTGCCGTAAGACCGCGCAATCCGGTCAAGGGTGGCTGCGCCCAGCCAGGGCGCGGCCTTGTCGAGTTCCGAGATCAATTCCCTCAGCGCCGCCGCCGGATCGTTCCGGCCCGGGAGGTCGCCTCCGGGGAGGGCGGCGTTTTCGGTCCACTTGCCTCGCGCTAGCTCGAGATAGGGGCCCAGTTTCTCGAGCGCCTCTTCGGCCAGGCGCCGGTAAGTGGTGATCTTTCCTCCGAAGACGGTCAACAGCGGCGGCGCACCGTCGGCGGCATCGAGCTCGAGCACGTAGTCGCGCGTCGCCGCGGAGGCATTTTTGGAGCCGTCGTCATAAAGGGGGCGGACGCCGGAATAGCTCCAGACCACGTCGGTCGGATGGATCGGCTCCCGGAAATACTCCGAAGCGGCGTCGCAGAGATAGCGTATCTCATCCGCATCGGCGCGCGCGCTGCCGGGATCGGCATCGAAAGGGGTATCGGTGGTGCCGATCAGCGTGAACCTGCCCTCATAGGGAATGGAGAAAACGATGCGCCCATCCGCGTTCTGGAAGGTGTAGGCGAGGTCGTGCCCGTAGCGCCGGGGCACTAAGATATGGCTGCCTTTGACGAGGCGGACCGAACTCGCGGTCTTTCTATCGGTCGTGCAGGCGTTCAGCGTTTTCTCCACCCACGGACCCGCCGCGTTGACCAAGGCCTTCGCCTCCGTCCTCACGACCTCGCCATGCGCGGCCTTCGTTTCGATATGCCAGGAGCCGCCCTGCCGCTCGGCAGCGAGGAATTTGTGGCGGGTCAAAACCGTAGCTCCCAATTCCGCGGCGCCGAGGGCGTTCAGCATGACCAAGCGTGCATCATCGACCCAGCAGTCCGAATACTCAAAGCCTTGCTTGAAGATGGGCTGCAGCGGGCTGCCCGCATCGTGGGTTCGTAAGTCAAGACGTTTGGTCGCGGGTAGCAGTTTGCGCCCGCCGATATGATCGTAGAGGAAGAGCCCGGCGCGCAGGACGAAGGCGGGTCGCAAGCCCTTGTGATGCGGCAAAACAAAGCGCAGCGGCTTGATCAGATGCGGGGCAATTTTCCAGAGCCGTTCGCGCTCCCGAAGCGACTCCCGGACGAGGCGAAACTCATAGTGTTCCAGATAGCGCAGCCCGCCGTGAATCAGTTTCGAGCTTGCCGACGAGGTGGCACTCGCCAGATCGGCTTGCTCCACCAGCATGACCTTCTGGCCGCGCCCGGCGGCGTCACGGGCGATTCCGGCCCCGTTGATCCCGCCGCCGATGATATAAATGTCTACTTTTGGGCTCATCTGGGCCAAAAATCGTTCTTAAAGCCTGGCGCAAAAGACGCGCGTGCCAGCATGGAAAATCGTTGTCTTTTAATATCATTTATATGATAAAATACAATTGGGAAGATTCGCGATCGCGAGGCTGAGCGGAGCGGGAGCATTGTATGAGCGGTGGTCAACTGAATGCGGTGCGCATCATCGCCATCCTGCGTGGTCTGAAGCCTGTCGAGGCGCTTGATATCGGTCATGCGTTGTTTAGCGTGGGAATCGGAGTGATCGAGGTACCACTTAACTCGCCGAGCCCGTTTCAGTCCATCGCCGCGTTGGCCGAGACCTTTAAGGACCGGGCTTTGATAGGCGCCGGGACGGTGGTTGATCCCGCGCAGGTCAGTCAGGTCAAGGCGGCCGGCGGGCGGCTGGTCGTTTCTCCCAACTCCGACCCCGCGGTGATCAAGGCGACCAAAGAAGCCGGTCTGGTCTCGGTGCCGGGCTTTGCCACGCCGACCGAGGCCTTCACCGCCCTTCGGGCCGGCGCCGACGCTCTCAAGATGTTTCCCGCCGGCAGTCAGGGCCCGGAGGGCCTCAAGGCGCTGATGGCCGTTCTGCCGGCCGACACGCCGGTGTTTGCGGTGGGTGGCGTGGGACCGGAAAATATGCGCGCTTTCGCCGCCGCCGGCGCCAGCGGATTCGGCCTCGGCACCAGCCTGTACCGGCCGGGTTCGTCGGCTGGCGATGTCGCCAAAAATGCGGCCTCGACCGTCGCCGCATGCCAGGACATTTTTGGTTGAAAGTGACATGATGAAAGACAAAGCAAGCCTGCGCAGCCGTCAGTGGTTCGACGACCCCGATGATCCGGGAATGACCGCGCTCTATTTGGAACGCTATCTGAATTTCGGCCTGACGCGTGAGGAATTGCAGTCGGGCCGGCCGATCATCGGCATCGCGCAAACCGGGTCGGATCTTGCGCCGTGCAACCGCCATCACCTCCGCCTTGCGACCCGCGTCGCCGACGGCATTCGTGATGCCGGCGGCATCCCCATCGAATTCCCCGTGCACCCGGTTCAGGAGACCGGCCGCCGCCCGACCGCGGCGCTCGACCGTAATCTGCAATGCGTGTCGTTAACAGAGGTCCTGCACGGCTATCCGTTTGACGGGGTGGTGCTGATGACCGGCTGCGACAAGACCACGCCGGCACTGGTCATGGGGGCGGCCAGCGTCAATCTGCCGGCTATCGCGCTCTCCGTGGGGCCGATGCTTAACGGCAGCTATCTTGGCCGCTGTGTCGGCGCCGGCACGGTCATTTGGGAAGCGCGCCGACAACTTGCCCAGGGCGAAATCGACTACAGCGAGTTCATGGAGATGGCGGCCGGCTCGGCGCCGTCGGCGGGGCATTGCAATACCATGGGCACGGCGCTCACCATGAATTGCCTTGTGGAGGCGCTCGGCATGGCGCTTCCCGGCAGCGCGTCGATCCCCGCGCCCTACCGCGAACGCCAGCAGATGGCCTACGCCACCGGGCGGCGCATCGTCGATATGGTCTGGGAGGACCTCAAGCCCTGTGGCATCCTGACCCGCGAGGCGTTCGAGAACGCGATCAGGGTGACGGCCGCCCTAGGCGGTTCCACCAACGCGCCGATCCATATCAATGCGATCGCGGCTCATGCCGGCGTTGACGTTTCGATGGCGAATTGGCGTGCGTCGGGCGCCGATATCCCGCAAATCGTGAGCTGCCAGCCCGTTGGCGAGTATTTATCGGAGGAATTCCACAAGGCGGGTGGTGTGCCGGCGGTCATGGCCGCGCTCGTGGAGGCCGGCTTGCTCAACGCGGGCGCGCTGACCGTCAGCGGCAGGACCGTCGGGCAGAATCTCGAAGGCGTGTCTTCTCGTGACCACGACGTCATCAGGCCCGTGGACAACCCGGTCAGGCAGCGCGCCGGCTTCGTCGTCATGACGGGCAACTTTTTCGACAGTGCGATCATGAAGGTCTCCGCGATCGGCGAGGTGTTTCAAAATCGTTATTTCTCGGACAAGGAAAGACCGGGCGTGTTCGAGGCCAAGGCCGTTATCTTCGAAGGGCCAGAGGACTATCGCGCCCGTATCGAGGAGCCGGCGCTTGGGATCGACGAAAACAGCGTCCTGGTAATGCGCGGCGTCGGTCCCAAGGGCTATCCGGGCTCGGCGGAGGTGGTGAACATGCAGCCGCCGGCCCGCCTTCTGGCCGCGGGTGTTGCCCAGCTTCCGACCATGGGGGACGGCCGGCAAAGCGGCACGTCCGGCGCGCCTTCTATTTTGAACATGACGCCAGAGGCCGCCTCCGGCGGCGGGCTGGCGCTCCTCGAAAACGGCGACTCGTTGCGCATCGATATTAATGCGGGGCGGGTCGAATTGCTGGTCAGCGATGCGGAGCTCGAAAAGCGCCGCGCGCAGGTCTCCGGTCGGATGCCCGAACCGCAAACCTGGTGGCAGGCTCGCTATCAGGAAGAGGTCACCGAGCTCAGCGAGGGCGCGACGTTCAGAGAGATGCCGAAATTCTCAGACCTCGCCGCCAAGCCACCGCGCCATTCGCACTAAATACGCAAGCCACGCTGCAAGCGGTCTGACAATTATGGATAATCCGGCTGATTTGACCGCGGGCCCGATGAGTGGCTGGGGTAATGAGGCCCATTAACCCGTTGAGGTTCCAAGAGAAGTGGTCGAGTACCCTTGGCGATAGCGTAAGATCTCAATCGAGAGTCACGCCATGGTTCGCGAAAAACTCCAGGGCGGCCTTGTGAGTGTACTGGGCTTTCAGACCGGGCCAGGTTGCCATGGCATGCGGCGTTTCGTTCTTTTTCAGACAGCCGAGTATGGCCGAAACGGTCTCGTCCGGAGTCGCCTCCCAGGCTGCAAGCGCTTGCCGAAATGACAGCAGATCAACCTCGTTGCCCGGAGTGGGCGAATAGGCTGATCTCGCCACCTCGAAGCCATTCGCTTCGTTAAGCTTTTGCACGGCGTCCGATCCGACCGGAATCCAGTGCGCATCCTCGATTTCCAGGAGCGGCGGGACCATGGGCCGCGGCCCGTCCGCCGATAGGCTGATGAGATTCCAGGTCGTGGCGTTGACTGTGCCACCGGTGACGGCTGTTGTGAGATCGTTGGGTTTCATATCGACGATTTCGACGTCCCCCAATAGGCCCCAGCCGTCTCTAAGCAGAGCTTCGGTATAGACGCGGACGGCGCTCGGCCGTGGCGGGGCGCCGATCCGCTTGCCCTTGAGGTCGGCGGGCAACCGGATCGTATCGTCGAAAGCCAGTACCCCGAATGCGACGTCATAGAGTGACGCGACGAACTTCAGATCCGTATAGGGCCTGCCGTAGGAATGCCAGGCCGGCCCCCGGTGATGGATCGCCGGCAGGAAGTCGATCGTTGTGACGATGGGCAGGTGGTATTTTTTGTCGTTGTCCGAGGCATCGCTGAACTGCGTGATCGACCGCGGCAGGGCCTGTGGGACCACGGTGTTCGGAATGCCGCATCCGCGCAGGGCCTCACCCAACGCCACATTATGGTCATGCAGCATGATGGAAGGTGGCGCAGGCGAATAGATGGTCAGGGCGGGACCGGCGATCTCCGCCTTCTCATCCGCGCAGGCCACTGCGGACAGCCCTACCGCGATCAAAGAAGCGGCCGCCCCGCCCCAGCGAAACAGGCTGTGACAAGGCGGCCATGTGGCCCAAACATCAAAAGCCATAGTCGAGCTTGATGCCGAAGGTGCGCGGTTTTGTATAGGCCGTCGTGGCGCTTTGCCCCACGAAACCGGGGCTGATGAAGATGTTGTTTTTCTCGACATTGTCTTCGAGATTGGTGACGAAGGCGGTAATCGAAAGTCCGATATCGTCCAGGATATAGGTCGCCGTGATATCGGTCTTCGAGTTCGAGCCGACACTGTCGATGACCGGATGATTGTATTCGCGCAGGAACAGCTCGCTGTGCCAGGCCGTGTTGACCGACAGCACGACACTGCCCGATGATCCGACATCGAAGCCATATTGCAGCCCGGCGTTTATCGTGTGCCGGGCAACATAGGGGAGCATGTTGCCGCTCAGGTCGGTGCGGCCGAGCCCGCTGGGGTCGCCCGGATTGAACACCGGCATCGGGTCCCGCGGATCGGTGTTGAAATATTCTTTGAACTCCGCGTCGAGGAACGCATAGGTGAGCGTCAGAAGGACCGACTCAGCCACCTCGAACTGGGTGTCGATTTCGATGCCGTAGATCCGGGCCCGCGCCGCGTTGGTGGTGAACTGGCCGGGCGCACCGTCGATGAAGGCAAGCGTGGTCAGCTGCAAATCGTCGTAGTCATAGTAGAATGCATCGACGTTGATCTGTGCCCGCCCCTCCCATGGGTTGGATTTGATACCGAGCTGATAGGCGATGACGTTTTCTTCGTCATAGGGCGCGCCGTTGGATGTGATGTTGAAGCCTCCGGCCTTGTACCCGCTGGACACGTTTGCATAGACGAGCGTGCCGTCCTCAAAGTCGAATTCCAGACCGCCCTTCCAGGTCAGCTTCGAGAAATCGGTTTCGACGTCGACCAGGTCCGGCCGCGTTGGCAGGCCGAAATTCAAGGCGTTGAACAGGGAGCCGATCTTCTCGTCTTCGGTATAACGAAGACCACCGGTGACCCGGAAACGATCGGTCAGCGAATAAGTCGCGGAACCGAAGCCGGCGATGGTGGATGAGTCGCCGAACTCATCGAGCAGGAAGTCGGGCAGGTTGATCACGCCACCCGGGGTGAGCCCGTTCAGGCGAACCCGGCGAAAGATAAAGGTATCCTCGGAGAAGTAGTAGGCGCCGGCGATCCATTCCAGGCGGCCACCGTTATTTGACGAGAGCCTGAACTCGAGACTCTGAGCCTCGTTTTCCTGCAGCTTGTTGAAGATGCTGACCTCCACCGGCGATCCGTCGAAGTCCTGCTGAACGTCGGTATCCTGCCAGAGCCCGCCGGCTTGCAGGAACATATCGACCGGTCCGAAGGACTTCTCCACGCGAAGA
>JAKSBY010000155.1 GCA_022360855.1 Sphingomonadales bacterium
GATCCCCATCGGCGCGCCGAGCGTGGACACCTTTACCTTCGATCCGCGCCTGCCGGCCTACACCATCGGCAATATCCGCTTCGGCGTGCGCAACGACCGGTGGGAGTTCGCGCTCTTCGTCAACAATGTGTGGGACGAGGTTGCCCGGCTGGCGCTGGATCAGGAGCGCGGCACCCTGGCCAGGGTCGGCTTTCTGAACAATCAGCCGCGCACCTTCGGCTTCAACGTCCGCTTCATCTTGTAAGTGGACGCACGATGACCCGTCCAACGCGGCGGCAAGCTCCGATCGGGCTTGCCGCCGCGCCCTTTGCCTGCCCTAATTCAGGGAGGCACAATCGGGCATGGAATCTGGCCGCGGCCCGTGGCATATAGGGCGCTCAAAAATTCAGGGCTCCATTATGACCATTCGCCTTGGCCTGACTTTCGACGACGTTCTCCTGGTTCCGGGGGCCTCGGAAGTGCTGCCCGGCGAGGTGGATGTGGGCACCAGGATCGCCGATATCGGCCTCAACATCCCGCTCCTGTCCGCGGCCATGGACACGGTGACCGAGACCGACCTCGCCATCGCCATGGCGCAGGCTGGCGGCCTCGGCGTCTTGCACCGGAACATGGACCCGGAGCGCCAGGCGGAGATGGTCCGCCAGATCAAGAAATTCGAGGCCGGCATGGTGGTCAACCCGGTGACCATGAACCCGGAGCAGACCCTGCGTGACGCCCTCGCGCTCATGGCGCAGTACAAGATCTCCGGCATCCCCGTCGTCGAGCGCACCATGAACGGCACCGCCGGCAAACTGGTCGGCATGCTGACCAACCGGGACGTGCGCTTCGCCGAAAAGATGGACCAGCCGGTGAGCGAGCTGATGACGGCGGAGAACCTGGTGACGGTGAGCCCCGGCGTCTCGACCGACGAGGCGCGGCGGCTGTTGCACCAGCACCGCATCGAAAAGCTGCTGGTCGTCGACGACGACTACCGCTGCATCGGCCTGATCACGGTCAAAGACATGGAAAAGGCCGTCACCTATCCCGACGCGGCCAAGGATGACAGCGGCCGGCTGCGCGCCGCCGCCGCGACCACGGTGGGCGACAAGGGCCGCGCCCGCTCGGAAGCGCTGATCGACGCCGACTGCGACCTCCTGGTGCTCGACACCGCGCACGGCCATTCCTCGCGGGTGATCGAGGCGGTCGGTCAGGTCAAGAAGCTTTCCAACCGCGTGCGGCTGTTGGCCGGCAACGTGGCGACCGCCGACGGCGCCAAGGCGCTGATCGATGCCGGCGCCGACGCGGTCAAGGTCGGCATCGGCCCGGGCTCCATCTGCACCACCCGCGTCGTCGCCGGCGTCGGCATGCCGCAGCTCACCGCCATTCTCGATGCGGTCGAGGCCTGCAACAAGGCAGGCGTGCCGGTGATCGCCGACGGTGGCGTACGCACCTCGGGCGACATCGCCAAAGCGATCGCGGCCGGCGCCAGCGCGGTTATGGTCGGCTCGCTCCTGGCCGGCACCCAGGAGGCGCCGGGCGAGGTGTTCCTGTACCAGGGCCGGTCCTACAAATCCTACCGCGGCATGGGCTCGGTCGGCGCCATGTCCCGCGGCTCGGCGGACCGCTACTTCCAGGAAGACATCCGCGACAGCCTCAAACTCGTGCCCGAGGGCGTGGAGGGCCAGGTGCCCTACAAGGGCCCGGTCAAGGCCGTGCTGCACCAGATGGTGGGGGGCTTGCGCGCCGCCATGGGCTATACCGGCTCGCGCACCGTCGCCGATCTGCAGGCGCGGTCCGAATTCGTGCGCATCACCAATTCGGGCCTGCGCGAAGGCCATGTCCACGACGTCACCATCACCCGCGAATCGCCAAATTATCCGAACGAGTCTTAGCTGCCTGATGGCTTTGATGGCATCACCAGCCCGCACCCCCACCCGACCACCCAACTATACTGCCGTGCGGTGGTCGGGTGGGGGTGCGGGCTGGTGCCGCATCTACACCTAACAAGACAGATGACCCCCGCCGCCCGGCTTCAGGCCGCCATCGAAATCCTCACCGAAGTGGAGCACGGCATTGCCCATGGCGGGCCCAATGCCGGCACCGTCATCGCCCGCTATTTCAAGAGCCGCCGCTACGCCGGGGCCAAGGACCGGACGGCGATCGCCGAACAGGTTTATGACGTCACCAGAGCCCGCGCCCGGCATCTCTGGCGGCTCGATCGGATCGACGCCAAGCCGACGCCGCGCGCGCTCGCAATCGCCGCGCTCGCGGCGGACGGCGCCTTCGACGCGGCGCTGTTCTCAGGTGAAGGCTACGGGCCCGATGCCCTGTCCTCCGAGGAAAGAGAAATTGCCGACAAGCTGACTGACGGCGATGCGCCCCTGCCGCCCTGGGCCGCGCTCGGCGTGCCGGAATGGCTCTATCCCAGCCTGAAAAACCGTTTTGGGGAGCATTTGCCTGAGGAAATGGCGGCGCTCGACGCCATGGCGTCCACCGATATCCGCGCCAACACGCTCAAGGCCGACCGGGATGACCTGATCGCCCGCCTCGCCACAGACGGGCAAGCGGGCACGCCGACACCGTTCTCGCCGCTCGGCCTGCGCTTCGCCGGTCACCCCAGGCTGACGGCGCTTGCGAGCTTCGCGGACGGCCTCTTCGAGGTGCAGGGCGAATCGGCGCAGATCGCCGGCCTGCTTGTCGACGCCGCACCGGGCCATCAGGTGCTGGACCTTTGCGCCGGCGCCGGCGGCAAGACCTTGGCCCTGGCGGCCGCCATGCAGAACAAAGGGCAGATCTACGCCGCCGATACCTCGGCCAAGCGTCTCGAGGCGCTCAAGGCCCGCGCCAGGCGCGCCGATGCCCGCAACATCCAGATCCGCCGGCTGCCCTCATCCGGCGACAAGCGCGCCCGCATGCTCGGCAAACTTGCCGGCGCCATGGACCGGGTCGTCGTCGATGCGCCCTGCTCGGGCTCCGGCACCTGGCGGCGCCATCCGGAC
>JAKSBY010000688.1 GCA_022360855.1 Sphingomonadales bacterium
ATCGATCTGCACCAAAACACCGGCATCAACCCGCATTACGGCTGCGTCAACCGCCTGCAGCCCGCCTACCTCCATCTCGCCCGGCTGTTCAGCCGGACGGTGGTGTATTTCAGGAAGCCCAAGGGTGTGCAATCGATGGCCTTCGGCGAGATTTGCCCGGCAGTCACTCTGGAATGCGGCCGGGTGGGCGAGACGCCCGGCGTCGCGCATGCCGCCGAGTTCTTCGATGCCTGCCTGCATCTGACGCAGTTTCCCGAACGCGCGCCGGAACCGCGCGATATCGATCTATTGCACACGGTTGCGATCGTCAAAGTTCCGCGCGAGACCTCGTTCAGCTTTGAGGACGAGGCCGTCGACCTCAGATTCGTCGAAGGGCTGGACCGGCTGAATTTCACCGAATTGCCGGTGGGTTCCGTGCTCGCCTTTCGCGGCTCCGACGTCGCGGCGGGCCTGGAGGTGTTCAACGAACAGGGCAGCGACGTCACCGGCGAGTATTTCGACCAGGCCAACGGCGTCATTCGCACGCGCGTGGCGCTGACCCCATCGATGCTGACGCGTGATGCGACGGTCATTCGCCAGGATTGCTTCTGCTATCTGATGGAACGGGTGCCGTTCGAGCAGACCCGCGCCTATCGCGAGCTGCAGGCGGCGCCGTTGGCCGTGTTGCAGGATTGAAATCCCGCCATGGCCGCGGGGCGGCGCTTGCCCGGGCGCGGCAAATCTGCCATCACACACTGCTCCACCCCGCCGGAGAAGCTGCCGCCGATGATCGCCGCACTGCGTTTGTTCTTTGTTTTGTTGACCGGCCTTTCGATGGCGGCCTGCGCGTCGACCGGTGGGGGCAGTTTCGACCCGACCGCGCCGGAAGCGGTGGCCGACCCGCTAGAGCCTCTGAACCGGGCCACGTTCAAGTTCAACGGGGCCGTGCGCGTCGCTATCCTGCAGCCGGTCGCCAAAGTCTATACGACCGTGCTGCCGGACCCCGCGCAGGACGGCGTCAGGAATGCGGTGAACAACCTCAAATCGCCGGTCATCTTTCTCAACGACCTGGCGCAGGGCGAGGGCAAGCGGGGCGGCAAGACACTGGCGCGGTTCCTGATCAATTCGACGATCGGGATCGGCGGACTGTTTGACGTCGCCAAGCGTATGGGCCTGGAGCGCCATGGCGAGGATTTCGGCCAGACCTTGGGCGTCTGGGGAGTTGGCGAAGGATTCTATCTGGTTCTGCCGCTTTTGGGACCGTCCTCCGGC
>JAKSBY010000096.1 GCA_022360855.1 Sphingomonadales bacterium
ACAGGGAATTCCTGCCGCGAAAGAGGCAATGCGAAGTCACAGTGCCAGCCTGCTTTGCCTGGACTCTACGCTAGTCGGTCGCTGCCCAATGTTTCGCAGTCTCATAACCTGAAGATCGTAGGTTCGAAACCTGCTGGGGCCGGCGCAACCAACACCGTGAGTTATTCGAATGAATTGCCCCTCGCCACTGGGCGCATCATTCGATATCAACTAGCGGCGCGTCAAAAAGTTGATAGAGACGGCGGCGGCAGGCGGAGAAAAAAGGTCACAATGGAAAAGAACTCCGCACATCCTCCCGAAATCGCCTCGCTTGGGTCCACGCCGCAGTTCACGATACGCGAAGCGGAAGCGCTTGCGGAGGAATATTACGGCGTTGTGGCCCGCGCCAGTGTCTTGCCCAGTGAGCGCGATCAGAACTTTCTTCTCACGCCGAATGCCGGACGCCGTCATGTGCTGAAATTCGCGAATTCGGATGAGGATCCGGATGTTCTCGATTTCCAGATTGGTGCTGTCGAACGGATCCTTGGACGCAAGGTTCCTGTTGAAGCGCCCGAAACGGTATTTGCCTCGGGCGACAAGCCGGTCGTCGTCGCAACAAGCGAAGCCGGCGGCCAGCATCTCATGCGCCTTGTGACTTGGGTGGACGGTGAGGTGATGGCCGATCTTTCCAAACACGAACCGGAGTTACTGGCCTCTGTCGGCAGCACGCTTGCTCGTCTTGATCTGGCGCTATTGGACTATCGGCATCAAGGGATGGATCGCAACATTTGCTGGGATCTCAAACACGCCGAAGCTGCGCTTGACCACCTGCCAATACTTCCGGCTGAACGCCGTAAGATCGTCGAGTACTTGATATCACCGGCCCTGTCGCTGGATTGGCGAATGTTGGAGCAGAGCGTCATCCACAACGACGCCAATGACCACAATCTGCTTGTAAGAAGCGGCCGAGTTTCGGGACTGATTGATTTCGGCGATATGGTGTATACGGCGCTTTCGGCGGAGCCCGCGATTGCCGCCGCCTACGCTATGCTCGGCAAGAAGGAGCCGTTGGCCGCCGGCGCGACCCTGGTGGCGTCTTACTTGAAATCTCTGCCGTTAGGGCAATACGATCGACAAGCGATCCTGCCGCTTGCGATTGCCAGGTTGTGCGTGAGCGTTTGCTACGCGGCGCATAACGCCAGTGCAAAGCCAGACGATCCCTATCAACTGGTGACGGCCGAACCGGCCTGGGCCGTTCTCGAGCATCTCCATGAGATGACGTGGCCGTCATTGCGCGCAGAGTGGGACCGCCTGATTGAGGGAAATGACGTGAGAATGGATGAGACAGTTGAGACGCTCTTGGCGGAGCGGCGCCGTTTGATCGGCCCTAGCCTGAGTGTGTCTTATTCCCAGCCGCTGCATATTGTGCGCGGACGGGGCGCCTATCTGATTGACAAGTCGGGACGCGAGTATCTCGATTGCGTCAACAATGTTTGCCATGTCGGGCACTGTCATCCGCATGTGGTGGAAGCCGGTGCGGCGCAGATGCGCATCCTCAACACCAACTCCCGTTATCTTTATGAACTGCTGAACGCGTATGCGGAACGACTCCTCGCCACGCTGCCCGACCCGCTAAATGTCGTTTATTTCACCAATAGCGGCAGCGAAGCCAATGAGCTGGCGTTGCGGCTTGCGCGCACCTACACCGCGCGCAATGACGTGGCGGTTTTGGATGCCGCCTATCACGGCACGTCGACGACGCTAATCGATATCAGCCCGTACAAGCATAACGGTCCGGGCGGCTCGGGCACGCCGCCCTGGGTGCATGTCGCGCCGCTTCCCGACATCTATCGCGGGCGCCATAGGGGCGCGGATGCGAGCAGTCTCTATGCTGAAGACGTGGGCACCGCGTTGGCGCACTCTCGTGACGGCGTCGCCGCGTTTATCGCAGAATCCGCGCTTGGCTGTGGCGGGCAAATCATCCTTCCTGACGGCTTCCTCAAGGCGGCGTATGCAAAAGCGCGCGGCGCTGGCGCCCTCTGCATCGCTGACGAGGTGCAGACCGGCATGGGCCGCGCCGGCTCGCACTTCTGGATGTTCGAAACCCAAGGCATCGTTCCGGATATCGTCACGATCGGAAAACCGATTGGCAACGGCCATCCAATGGCCGCGGTGGTGACGACCGCGGCGATTGCGCAGTCCTTCAATAACGGTATGGAGTATTTCAATACCTTCGGCGGAAACCCGGTTTCATGCGCCATCGGCCTGGCGGTTCTTGATGTGATAAGGGACGAAGGGTTGCAGGAACATTCATTGGAAATGGGCGAGCGCCTTAAGCATGGCTTCCAAGACCTGATGGCGCAGCACGACCTGATCGGTGATGTGCGCGGGCAGGGCCTGTTCCTCGGGGTCGAGCTGGTTCGCGATCGCAATACGCTCGAACCGGCCGCCTCCGAGGCGGACGCCATCGTCAATCTGCTCCGAGATCGCGGCATTTTGCTGAGCACGGATGGCCCGGATCACAATGTCTTGAAAGTCAAACCGCCCCTGGTTTTCCCGCAAGCCGCCGCGGATCGTCTCATTGACGAACTTGATCAGGTGATGCATGCGCTAGATTAGGATCGGGTCGGTCAAAACGGTCATTCCAGTTCACGAATCGGAATAGGTTCAATTCACCGCCGGCTGAAGACCCATTGGCCGGCGCCGAAAATAGCCGTGCCCAGGGCCATATAAAGCAGGATTGCAATAGTCGCGCCGGGCTCGCCAAGTAAACTCATGACGATAAAAACCATTGTCACAATCAAAAGAGCCCAGCTCACGAATCGAAGTTTGGATTGGTCCAGCTTAAACGCGAGATCGCGATATGCGGGGCCGAAGTAGGCCGGTAGTCTTAAAGCCGCTGCGCAGATGATGGATTTCGCGATGAGAAATCCGATCACGGTGGCGATAGCGTAAGACGCGATCGCCGCAGCCGCAAAGGCGGAGGCGAGGCCTGCAAGGCCAACGACAAGTACGGCTGTCAGGCGCTGAGCCGGCGTAAGCTCGGATCCGGTCAGCTGCATGCCTTGGGCGCTTGCCAGAAACGCTGCCGCATCGCGCGACGCGAGAAGGATGATTGCGTTAATTGTGGTCGCGGTTGCCAGCAATGCGCCCGCCGTAATGAATGTGGCCGGCCATCCTGGCGCCGCCTTTGCTGCAGCAGCGGCGATCGCGGAGCCCGAAGAAGACAGGTCCTCCGCCGGAAGAACACCGATGATCGTCGCCGCCACGATAAGATATAGGAGAGTGATAACGCCAAACGAAAGACCAAGCGCCAGGGGAATCGTTCGTTCCGGCTTGGCCACTTCGCCGGCAATCTCGACGATCAATGAAAACCCGAGATAGGCGAAGAATGCCGGCACGACCGCGAACGCAACGCCTCGCAGGCCGTTTGGGGCAAAGGGAGAGAAATAATCGAAAGATATCGAAGGCGCGCCCTTGATGATGAATAGGAGCAGAGCCGCCAGAAGGCAAATGACCATGAGTGTCTGAAATGTTGCGGCGAGCTTGGCGCCAACGACGTTGACGCATGTGAATAGTGCGATGACCGATAGTGCAACCACCGAACGATGCGGCGCGAGCGGCGCATAGATGGCGGCGAGATAGTCGGCGAAACCGTAGGCGATGAGCGGCAGGGCCGCGATGGAGGATCCCACAAACGACCAGGCGGTCGCCGCTCCCCAGAAAGGGGACAGAACACGCCGCACCATGACGATATTCGCCGCATCGGTCGGAAAGGCTGACCCGACCTGGGCGGCAATGACGCACGACAGCGCGGCCGGAATTGCCGCGATCGCGAATGAAAGAAGCATTGCGGGCCCGGCAATGCTGTACAAGCCTCCGGGCAGAACAAATATCGACGCGCCCACGACAAAGCCCAGGACGACGGCAAAGGCGCCAAACAGCCCCAGCTTCTTCCGCCCTGCAAGACCATCTGGCGGCGACGACATTTGCTGAGGCATCATCGCCCGATAAGTTCTTGCGCCATCTTTTGCGCCGTTGCGTCGGGCGTCTGGTTCTCCAATTCCGATCTGCGGAATATCTCCATCAGCCGGCTGTTGATGCCCGCCAGGCGATCCGGCAGAGGCGCGATGTCGACTTTTTTGCGGCCTGGCATTGCTTGCGTTGCTTCGAGCCCGCTGATGATTCCACCAGCGTTGATGACGTAATCGGGAGCAAACAGAATATCGCGTTGCGCCAGGGCACCGCCCGCCGCCGGCGACGATAACTGATTATTCGCCGCTCCTGCGACGGCCCGCGCCTGAATCTCAGTGACTGTAGCCTCGGTCACAACGCCGCCGAGGGCGCAAGGGCAAAAGATGTCGACATCTGCGGCGTGAATAGTTTCCGTCGAACAGACAACCGCACCGAGCTGCTCACGTGCTTGGGCTGTTTTTTCGGCGTTGACGTCTGCGACGATCAGTTTCGCGCCGGCGTCATGAAGCTGTTGCGCAACACGCCGCCCGACCGAACCCAGGCCCTGAACGGCGATGCGCATGTTGGAAAAGTCACTTCGCCCGAACTTATGCGAGGCAACGGCGCGTAGCCCATGCAAGACCCCGACGGCGGTGTGTATCGAGGGGTCGCCCGCCCCTTGCGAGGTCCCGCCCACATAGGGCGTCACCTCGTTGATGGTCTCCATATCCTCGACCGTCACGCCGACATCCTCGCCTGTGGCGTACACATTGCCGATTCGATCGATGAAGCGGCCGAATGCATGCAGAAGCTCGCGGGTCTTGATTTTTGCCGGATCGCCGATGATCACCGACTTACCGCCGCCGACCGGCAAACCTGCCAAAGCGGATTTGTAAGACATCGCGCGCGAAAGCCGCAAAGCGTCGTCGAGCGCCAGAGAGTCCGTATCATAGGGTTTAAAACGCGTGCCGCCGGCGGCCGGGCCGCGAAATGTCGAGTGAATCGCGACAATCGCCCGCAGACCGGTTTTTTCGTCAGAAAAGGAGCAGACCTGCTCGTGATTATCGAATTCCGACGATTGCCATACGTTCATTGCCTTTTGTGCTCCTTGAAGTCGGCATTTGGCGCGGAGCGGCGATATCGGCGCCTAGGCATAAGAGTTTTCATATTTAGAAAATTATCTCAAGAAGAAAATTTTGTGGAGCGCGCAGGTATGCGTACCGGCCAGGGACGGAAAATGCGTAAATCGTAAAGTTCGAAGTCGGACCGCAGTCCGGCCCGCGGTATCTTCCCGGCTTTATGCGCTTTTCTTGGTCTTGGGGCCGCCGGAGAGAACCGAGACCGGCTTCGCGCTTGATTGGATCATTTCCAAAATGTCGGAGTCGGAAGTCGTGAATACGGACAAGATGCGACAACGAGTGTCGCCGACAGCCACATAGGCGTGCCCCATACCGCTGTCGAAATACATCGAGTCGCCTGCGCTTAGATAGACGGGCGCATAAACGTCAGTGTAAAGCGCCAACTCTCCTTCGAGAACGTATACAAACTCCTCCCCCACATGGCGGTGAAAGTCGCCAAACTCGTCGAGGCTTTTGGCCGTCACTTCACCAATGATGGGCGTCAGGTTCTTACTCAGAATGTCAAAGGCATGGTAGCTGTAGTGCCCGTTTTGCACGGATACGGACTTGCCCTCGCCGGCCCGTGTGATGCTTCTGCGCATGCTCGATGCCTCGGTGTTCTTGCGCACTGCCACGGTGCCGAACAAATCGGCGGCATTAACCTCCAGCGCCAGGGTGATCCGCAGAAGCTTGTCGACTGTGACGTCGACCTTGTCATTTTCGATTTTCGACAGAGTTGAAACCGTAAAACCCGTCAGCTTGCTGACGTCGGCAAGCGTGAGACCGCGCTCGGAACGAATGCTCTTTAAGGCCGCGCCCGGTTTTAACTGGATGCCCGGCCTCACGGAATTTCCAATTAAGTCATCGCGGTTAGTCTTCATAGCTGGCCCACCCCTTGTTTGAAACAGGCGCCACCGCTGGAAAATTTCAGAGATCTGATTTGGCTTAATGGCAAAAATTGGCTCCGCCCGCAACGATATTTCCTACTGACTTCCGTCGCCTGCGCGATTGGAAGGGGCGTAGAAGTCTGTAAATATTGGCTAATTTCCCCTCTTTTGTAGTCCTTTGCGCGAGGAAATCTTCAGGCTTGAAATTTCCTAAAAAGAAAATTATCTTCTCAAGAAAAATTTATGTCGCGCATATGGATAGTACTACGGGAGGGGTTGCAAAAGTGAAAATTGACGATGGCGAAGCGATTACAAGAATGCCTTTGAAGTGGGTGGTGCTGGCTTCAACCTATGCTTTGGCGGCTGCGGCTCCGGGGTACGCTCAAGCACAGGACGAGGCACGTCCGAACGCTGAGCCGGTTGAGGTCATCGTCATTACAGCGACGCGGCGCAGCGAGCGGGTAACGGACGTTCCGATTAGCGTGCAGGCCGTAGCGGGGTCGGAACTCAAGAAGCTTGGCGCGGTTAACTTCGCGGACTACGCACGCACCGTGGCCGGTATTTCGTTTCTCGATTTTGGTCCCGGGCGCTCCCAAATATTTGTTCGAGGTGTCTCGACCGGCGGAGATATCGCGACCGGCAAGGAGGCGACCGTTGGCGTCTATCTGGATGAGGTGCCGATCAGTGAAGGTTCGTCGCAGCCGGATTTGAAGCTCTTTGACATCAACCG
>JAKSBY010000399.1 GCA_022360855.1 Sphingomonadales bacterium
GTGACCGGGATGAGCTCGGCCGCGACCACCGCATTGTCGGCTTCGGCCGCCTTGCCTTCGGCCAGAAGCGCCTCGGCCTCGGCGTCGTCCTCGGCGACGCGGGCCTCGTTCACCTTGGGCGACCAGCCGTCCGCGGTCCGGTAGACGATGGCGCCGGACAGAAGGTCGTTGGCGATCAGCACGTGCTGGGTCATGGGATTACTCCGCGGCAACCGCGAGGGGGTTGAATTCGGTATCGGAAAGCTCAGTGGGCCAGTCCTTGGCCAGCGCGGCGACCTCGCCGACGATGATCATGGCCGGGCTCTCCACGCGGTGTTCCCGCACCACCTCGGGCAGGCTTTTCAGCGTGGCGAAGACGCGGCGCTCCTCGGCGCGGCTGCCGTTTTCGATAACGGCGACCGGGGTCAGAGGATCGAGGCCATCGGCGATCAGGCCATCCGAAATGCCCTCGGCCTGTGCCAGGCCCATATAGATGGCGAGCGTACGGCCGTCGCCGGCCAGGCCGCGCCAGTCCTGCGGGTGTGCGGCCTTGAGTTGTCCGGTAACAAAGGTCACGGCGGAGGCGAACTCACGGTGTGTGAGAGGAATGTGGCTGGTGGCCGCGCAAGCCGCCGCCGCCGTGACTCCGGGTACGATATCGAGAGCGACACCGGCCCGGCGAAGAGCTTCGATTTCCTCACCGGCGCGGCCGAAGACGAAGGGATCGCCGCCCTTCAGCCGCACAACGATTTCTCCCGCTCTGGCGCGTTCGATGAGAAGCGCGCTGATCTCATCCTGACTTAAGGTGTGGTCGCCGCGGGACTTGCCGACATAGATGCGCTCCGCATCGCGTCGCGCGTAGTCGAGAATCTCATCGCCCACCAGCCGGTCGTAAACGATCACGTCGGCTTCCGACAGCGCCCGGTGGGCCTTCAGCGTCAGCAGGTCCGGGTCACCGGGGCCGGCACCCACCAGAATCACGCGGCCGGCGCCGGCCTCGCCACGGGCGAGGCTTTCCAGCGCTGCCGGGATGCGTGTCGCCTCGAGCGCCAGAAGCTCGCTTACCTTGGACGGGGCGAACACCCGGTCCCAGAAGCGGCGGCGGCGGGCGGTATCGGGGATCAGCGCCTTGGCGCGATTGCGAAAGCCGCCGGCAATGGCGGCCAGGGTGCCGAGACGGCTCGGCAGCAATTCGTCGATGGCGGCACGCACTTTTCGTGCAAGCGTCGGCGCCTGGCCGGAACTGGAGATGGCGACGGTCAAGGGCGCGCGGTCGACGATAGCGGGCGTCGTGAACTGGCAGAGGTCGGGCTTGTCCACCACATTGACCGGCACGCCGGCAGCCTTGGCGGCGCGGCAAACCTCGGTGTCCATCGCGTCGTCGTCGGTCGCGGCGTAAACCAGCGCCTTGCCGAGCACATCGCCGGCCTCGAACGGCCGGTAGTTGAAGCAGATATTGGGCAGGTCTTCGAATTCGCGGAATGCCGGGTCGAGCCCTTCGGCCACAATCACCACCCTGGCCGGCGTCTTCGCCAGCAGGCGTACCTTGTTGGCGGCGATATGCGTGCCGCCCACGACCAGGACGTCGCGGCCTTCCATTTCTAGGAAAATGGGGAAGCTGTTCATGCCGTTCCGTCTCCTAAGGACTTGTCCGCGGGCACACCTCGCCGGTTCGCAGACTCGCCCGTCTCCGTCGCAATTCGGTTCACTTCGCTTGGGTGCAGCAGCGCCGAAAAGGCTCGGCCGGCACACCACCACCAATGGCAAAACAGGTAAGCGGAGACGCCGCTTGCCGCAAACGACTTATTCTTTAGGTCAAACCAAGAATTTCTTATGAAACCGGGAAAGAAGAATTTTCATCACGTGCGCCGGGCGACTTTGAAATGGTATTCCGGTGCGGCTCTGGCATAGTCGGGGCTGGATGAGGAGGCGCTAAGTGACGCCCGTCAGCGGCAAATTCGGCGACGCACTGGCCTGGATCGATCGCCAGGGCCCGGCCATGGCGGACGACGTTATCGCCTGGTCCAAGGTCAACTCCGGCAGCCATAATCTGGACGGGCTGGCGCATATGGGTGCGCTGGTGTCGGAGAAATTTGCGGCGCTTGGCGCCGAGCGGCGGGTGATCGTGCTGCCGCCAGGCGACTCGGTGGGCCTGGACGGCGCGGTCCATCCGGTTCCTCGCGGTCCGGTTTACGCGTTTACCAAGCGCCCCGAGGCGGATCGCAAGGTGCTGCTGACCGGCCACATCGACACGGTCTTTCCCGCCGATCACCCGTTTCAGGAGCCGCGAGCTCTGGACGATAACACCTTGAACGGCCCGGGCGTCGCCGACATGAAGGGGGGCATCCTCGTCATGCTCACGGCGCTGGAAGCCCTGGAGCGGAGCGGCGCGGCCGGCGCGCTCGGCTGGGAGGTGCTGATCTCATCGGACGAGGAGACCGGCTCTTTGGGCTCCGGGCCCATTCTGGCGGAGCGGGCACGGATCGCGGATTTCGGCATGACCTACGAGCCGGCGCTGGCCGACGGCACCCTGGCCGGCGCGCGCAAGGGCAGCGGCAATTTCACGATCGTCCTCCGCGGCAAGGCCGCCCATGCCGGCCGCGAGTTTGACAAGGGCCGTAACGCGGTGACGGCACTGGCGGAGCTGATCGGCGATCTGAATGCCCTAAATGGCCGGCGCGAGGGCGTTACGGTCAATCCGGCAATCGTCCATGGTGGCACGGCACCCAATATCGTGCCCGATCTGGCGCTCTGCCGGTTCAACATACGCATGGCCACGGGCGCGGAGGAGAGCTGGGTCATGGGCGAAGTCGCTCAAATCGTCGCCCGCCACGATGCGCGGGACGGCTTTTCCGCCGAGCTGCACGGCGGAATCAACCGCCCGCCCAAGCCGCTGATGGCGGAGAACGAACACCTGTTCCGCCTCCTCCGGGGTCTCGGTGCGGAAATCGGCATTGAGGTCGCCTGGACACCGACCGGCGGCTGTTGCGAGGGCAACAACCTCGCCGCGGCGGGCCTGCCCAATATCGATACCTTGGGCGTACGCGGCGGCAAGATTCATTCCGACGAGGAATTCGTGCTTTTGGACAGCTTTGCCGAGCGTGCCAAGCTTTCGGCCTTGTTGCTTTTGAGCTATGCCTCGGGGGAGCTGGATTGGCCGCCAAAGGGGGCGTGAGACCGACCGATGTATGTGATCCGACCGGCCAGAGAAGATGACCTTGACGCCTTGATCGCGCTGGCCGCGGCTGGCGGCGCCGGGCTGACCACCTTGCCCAAGAGCCGCGGTGTGCTCTCCGAGCGCATCGCGACCTCGCTCGCCAGCTTCGCCAAAGAGGTCGTCGACCCGGGCGAGGAATATTACCTCTTCGTGCTGGAACAGACGGAGACCGGCGAGGTTGTCGGCACCTCGGGCATCTTCGCGCGGGTCGGGCTGTCCAAACCGTTCTACAACTACCGGCTCCTGCGGCTCACCCAGGTCTCCGCCGAGCCGCCGCTCAAGGTCGATACCAGCGTTTTGCATCTGGCCAACGAATATGCGGGCAAGACCGAGATCGGCACCTTGTTCCTGCACCCGGAGCATCGCGCCGGCGGGGTCGGCCGGCTGCTCTCGAAATGCCGCTATCTGTTCATCGCCGGATACCCGGAGCGTTTCGCCGATTTCGTCATGGCGGAGCTCAGGGGCTGGGTGAACGACGCGGGCGAGTCGCCCTTCTGGAACGCGCTCGGCGCCCATTTCTTCGCCATGAGCTATCCCGACGCGGACCGGCTGTCCGGCATCGGCGACAACCAGTTCATCGCCGACCTGATGCCGAAGTTTCCGATCTACACCAGCCTGCTCCCCAAGGCGGCGCAGGAGGTTATCGGCAAGCCCCACGACAACGCGGCGGCGGCCTTGAAGATGCTCAAGGCGGAAGGGTTCCGCTTCGACGGCGGGGTCGACATCTTCGACGCCGGGCCCTGCGTACAGGCGCCGCGGGACGAGATCCGCACCGTGGCCACCACCAAACGGGCCAAGGCGGCGATTGCCGAGCAGGTGCCGGGCGAGCCGGACCATCTGATGGCCAACGCAACGCTCGAGAATTTCCGTGTTGTCGCCACGCCGATCCGCCTCGAGGGCGACAGCGCGTTGGTCACCGCCAAAGTGGCCGAGGTGCTGGCGCTCGGCGATGGAGATCCGGTCTTGTACGCGCCGGTGCGAACGCCACGATGACGGGCGGTGAATTCGCCTCCCGCAACCCCGCCACGGGAGAGGAGATCTGGCGCGGCCCGGCGGCGGATGCGACGGGAGTGGATGCTGCCGTGGGCGCGGCCCGCGCGGCCTTCGCCGACTGGTCGCGGCGCCCCATCGACGATCGGATCGCGGTGCTCGAACGCTTCGCCGCCCTGATCAAGGACAGGCAGGACCACCTGGCCGAGACGATTTCCATGGAGATGGGCAAGCCGCTTTGGGACGCCAAGACCGAGGTCGCGGCCATGGCCGGCAAGGTGGCGATCTCCGTCGCCGCCTATCACGAGCGCACCGGCGCGCGCGAGGCCGAGGCAAACGGCGTCCGCACCCGGCTGGTGCACCGGCCGCACGGGGTGATGGCCGTGTTCGGCCCCTATAACTTCCCCGGCCATCTGCCCAACGGCCACATCGTGCCCGCCCTCCTGGCCGGCAACACGGTGGTGTTCAAGCCGTCGGAGCAGACGCCCCTGGTGGCCGAGGAGACGCTCAGACTGTGGGCCGAGGCCGGGTTGCCGGAGGGTGTGGTGACCCTGGTTCAGGGCGCCAAGGACACCGGCATCGCACTCGCCGGCCATGACGGCATCGACGGCATTCTGTTTACCGGCAGCGTGCCGACGGGGCTGGCGCTGCACCGCCAGCTCGCCGGCCGGCCGCACAAGATCCTGGCGCTCGAGATGGGCGGCAACAACCCGATGATCGCCTGCGATGTGGCGGACGTCGCCGCCGCCGGCCTGCTGATCGCGCAATCCGCCTTCATCTCGTCGGGCCAGCGTTGCACCTGCGCACGCCGGCTGATCGTGATCGATAGCAGCGAGGGCGGCGCCATCGTCGGCGCGGTCGCGGATGTTGCCGGGCGTATGAAGATCGGCGCCTATACGGACGATCCCGAGCCCTTCCTCGGGCCCGTGGTGTCGCCCTCCGCGGCCACGCGTGTGGTCGAAGCGCAGGCGGGCATCCCGATCCGCGGGGCGGCTGTGCTGGACCGCGGCCCGGCCTTCGTCACCCCCGGTATCGTCGACGTGACCGATGTGACCGACCGGCCCGACGAAGAGGTCTTCGGGCCGCTCTTGCAGGTGATCCGGGTGCGCGATTTCGACGCCGCGCTGGCCGAGGCCAATAACACCCGGTTCGGTCTGGCAGCCGGGCTGATTTCCGACGATGCGGCGAAGTTCGACGCGTTTCATGCCGCTAGCCGTGCCGGCATCGTCAACTGGAACCGGGTGCTGCCCGGCGCGTCGTCGGCCGCGCCCTTCGGTGGCATCGGCCTCTCCGGCAACCATCGGCCGAGCGCCTATTACGCGGCGGACTACTGCGCCTATCCGGTCGCCGGCATGGCGGCCGCCTCGGGCAAAGTGCAAGCCGATGTGCTGCCATCGGGGATCGCGCCATGACCGCGTATGAAGTCAATTTCGACGGGCTCATCGGCCCGACTCACAACTATGCGGGGCTCTCCTTCGGCAACGTGGCCTCGGCGGATAATGCGCTGCAGGCGTCCAACCCGAGGGAGGCGGCGTTGCAGGGGCTCGCCAAGATGAAGCGGCTCGCCGGTCTCGGGCTCGTGCAGGGCGTGCTGCCGCCGCACGACCGGCCGCATCTGGCGACGCTTCGCTGGCTGGGTTTCGCGGGCTCCGACGAAGCCGTGCTCGCGGCGGGCGCGACAGCCGAGCCGGAACTGCTGCGCAACGTCATGGCCGCCTCGCCGATGTGGACGGCCAACGCCGCCACTGTGGCGCCCGGCGCCGATACCGCCGACGGCCGCGTCCATTTCACGCCGGCCAATCTCGCGGCCATGTTCCACCGCGCGCTGGAGGCGGAGACGACGGGCCGCATCCTGGCAGCCATCTTCGCCGATGAGGCGCGCTTCGCCCATCACCCGGCTTTGCCCGGCGGCAGCGCCATGGGCGACGAGGGCGCCGCCAATCACAATCGGTTCGCGGCCCACCACGGCGCGCCCGGGGTCCACATGTTCGTCTACGGACGGCGCGGCTTCGAGCGTACCGCGCCGACCCGGAAATTCCCGGCGCGCCAGGCGCGGGAAGCCTCGGCCGCCATCGCCCGGCTGCACGGGCTGGATACGGCAAAGACCGTGTTCGTGCGGCAGAACCCGGCCGCCATCGATGCCGGCGCCTTCCACAACGATGTGGTCGCCGTCGCCAATCTGAACGTGCTGTTCCACCACGAGAGGGCCTTCGCCGACACGGCCAAGATGCGTGCCGAGGTTCAAAAGGCCGCCGGCGACCTGGAGATTACTTTCATCGAGGCCGCCGAGGACGAGGTGCCCATGGCCGACGCGGTCACGTCCTACCTCTTCAACTCGCAGCTCGTCAGTCTGCCCGGCGAGGACGGGATGACGCTCATTTTGCCGATCGAGGCGCGGGAAACGGAGACGACACGGCGCTATCTCGACCGGCTGGTCGCCGAGGGCGGTCCGATCGCGCGGGCCGAATTCCTCGATGTCCGGCAAAGCATGCGCAATGGCGGCGGGCCCGCCTGCCTCCGGCTCCGTGTCGTCTTGACCGAAGACGAGCTGGCCGCGGTTTCCGGCGCTGCGATCCTTGACCAAGGGCTGTATGATGCGCTCACCGCCTGGGTCGGACGCCACTATCGCGACCGGCTGGCACCGGACGACCTCGCCGACCCCGCCCTCATGCGCGAGAGCTTCCAGGCGCTGGACGACTTGACCGAGATCCTCAAGTTGGGATCGATTTACGACTTTCAGAGGGATTAGCCGGCGGCCAGCTTGGCCAGCATCTCGGAAATCGCCTTGCGGATCACGTCCTCCGAGTTCCACGGCAGGAAGTGGTTGTTACCGTCGAGCCGGACGACCGTGACCGGTGCGGAGGAAAACGCCGATTCCATGAAGGAGACATTTTCGTAAGGCACGAGGGTGTCGTCGGTGCCGTGAATGATCGTTACCGGCTGCGTGATCTCGCCGAGCCGCGGCTTCAGCCAGTCGAGCTCGGCTTCGAGCGCGAGGATTTCCCGGTTGGTGTTGCGCACGGCGCGCGGCAGAAGCGGCGCGAAGGGGAAGAGATCGGCTACAAGCTGCGCGTAGTAAATCTCCTCCAAAGCCGGATCGAGCGAGCCGGCGACGATGATAAGGCCGCCGATCTTGTCCGGAAAAAGCGCCGCTGCCGCGGCGACGATCGGGCCGCCGAGCGAGTGCCCCACCAGGATAGGCCTTTGCCCGTCCGGCGCGAGAAGAAGCGGCGCCAGGGCGCGGGCCTGCATCGCGAGCGACGGTTCGGCGCGCCGCGGCCGCGTTTTGCCGAAGCCGGGCCGGTCGACGGCAATGGCGTGGACGCCATCCGGGGGGCTGGCAATGAAGGCGCTCCAGGCATCCGCTCTGCCCGGTGTGCCGTGCACGAAAAGCACCCGGCGCGCGTCATCGGACCCGTTCTCCAGAAGCGAAAGCGCGATGCCGGTGTCGGGCGCGGGACCGAGTTGGCGTTCGCTAATGTCCGCGTCGCGCCTCTCGTCTGGCGGGCCGGTGATCGCGTAGCCGAACAGGCCCGCCGCCAGCGCGGCCATGACCGTGGCGGTTATGCCGTACCGCTTATGCAGAACCACCTGCCAGCGGCTTGCCATCATCCACGCTGCGCAACGAATTTGGGGTCGATAAAATGGGGATCGGCATCGCGTAGCCGGTTTTCGCGACAGATCAAGCCGCGTTCCTGCAGATGGATGAGGTGGGCGCGCACCGACTGGCGTGCCGCCAGGACGAGGCGCGGGGTCAGGCCCTCGTAGAGGCGTTCGACCATGATGGCCGGGTCGGCGATGCCCTGCGCCAGGCAGCCGATGATCTGCCGCTCGCGTTCGTGGCGGTGGTCGATGAGATCGCGCACGTGGCGCGCCGGCTCGGCGACCTCGGGCCCGTGGCTTGGCAGGTAGCGGTCGAAATCATATGCGGCCAGGCGCGCCAGCGACGCCAGATACTGGCCCACATGGCCCAGGGGCGGCGAGATGACCGTGGTTGCCCAGGCCATCACCTGGTCCCCGGAAAACAGGATCTTCCGGCCGTCCAGCGCGTAGCAGAGATGATTGGGAAAGTGCCCCGGCGTGTGCAGGGCCCTCAGCGTCCAGCCCGCGCCGGCGATGACTTCGCCATCACCGAGGCGGATGTCGGGATCGAATTCGGTATCGATGTCTTCATAGGTCTGCGCCCGGGCCACTTCGTCCAGGGGGCCGAAGCCGCAGACCGGCGCGCCGGTCAGCTCCGACAGCCGCCGCGCCGCCGGGGAGTGGTCCTCGTGGCTGTGGGTGACGAAGATATGGCTGACCACAGCACCGCCGATGGTGGCCATCAGCGCGTCGATATGCTCGTCGAGATCGGGGCCGGGGTCGAGCACGGCAAGGCTGTCCGTGCCGATCACATAGGTGTTGGTTCCGAACAGCGTATAGTCTTTCGGGTTGCGGGCGACGACGCGGCGCACGCCTGGCGCGACTTGTGCCGGCACGCAATAGTCAAAGTCGAACCTGCGGGTAAAAGTCAGGGCCAAGCTCCACCTCCGGTAATTATGTCATTCTGGTGCGTGGCTCTGGAATTTAGGTAGGCCAATCGGCCGAAAAAAGCCAGCGCGGGATAACGATTGCGTTAGAGCCGGGTGAGGTGGGGGTGAAGAAGACAACAGAGTCCAGGGCCCCGCCCTTCGACGAGCTCAGGGCGAACGGAGTTTCATTCCGTTCGTGGTGAGCTTGTCGAACCATGAACGGCCGCTTTGGCTATACCACGCTACCGCTCGAACTTCATCGACAGGATGATCGAGGAATTGGTGCGCGTGATGCCGGGGATGCGGCCGATCTGATCGAGCGCCGCGTCGATCCGGTCGGTGGTCTCCGCCGCCAGGACCGCGATCAGGTCGAACGCGCCGGAGATCGTGTAGAGCGCCGTGACCGCAGGCATCGCCTTGAGGTGGCTGACCACGGCGTCGTTTTTGCGGTGCTCGACCATCAGCATCACATGGGCACGGATCTGCCGGCTCTGATGGGCCGCATTGAAGCGGATCGTATAGCCGCCGATCACGCCGTCCCGCTCCAGCCGCCGCATGCGGTCCTGCACGGTGGAGCGGGACAGGCTGAGTTCGCGCGCGAGCGCCGAGGTCGGCATCCGTGCATTGGCCCGTAAAAGCGCAATTAACCGTCGGTCGGTATCATCCATTGTCGGGCCGCCTGTTCCGTTATTTTGCCGAAATTGTCGGTATTTTGCCGGAATATGGACGCAAAATCGACAGTTTTGTCCCTTCTTATTGGTGGCCACGGTTCGTATCCTGGGGGCGCGGGCGAAGACGCGCGACCGGAGGTGACGCGATGAAAGAGATTGTCCTGATCGGCGCCGGGAAGATCGGCGAGATGATCGCCATGATGCTGGCGGACACCGGCGATTACCGGCTGACCGTCGCGGACCGGGATGCCGAGTTCCTCGCGCGGCTACCCAAGCACCCCGATATCCGCACCCTGACCCTGGACGTGGATGACGGCGAGGCTCTGGCCCGGGCGCTGGCCGGCAAATTCGCCGTGTTGAGCGCGGGCCCGCATTTCATCAACCGCGCCGTTGCCGGCGCCGCCAAGAAAGCCGGCTGCCACTTTCTCGACCTGACCGAGGATGTGTCGTCCACCCGCGCGGTGAAGGAGCTGGCCGAGGGCGCCGGGACCGCCTTCATCCCGCAATGCGGCCTCGCCCCCGGGTTCATCTCGATTGTCGCCAACGACCTGGCCAGGCGCTTCGATTCCCTGCATGAGGTGCGCATGCGCGTCGGCGCCCTGCCGAAAGACCCGTCCAACGCGCTCAAATACAATCTCACCTGGTCGACCGACGGGCTGATCAACGAATATTGCAATCCCTGCGAGGCCATCGTCGGCGGCGAGCTCCTGGAAACGCCGCCCCTGGCCGAGCTGGAGGCGTTCTCGCTGGACGGTGTGAACTACGAGGCCTTCAACACCTCGGGCGGGCTCGGCACGCTTTGCGATACGCTTAAGGGCCGGGTGCAGATCCTGAACTACAAGACCGTGCGCTATCCCGGGCATCGGGATATTCTCAAAATGCTGATCCACGATCTCAGGCTCGGCGAGCGGCGCGCGCTCCTGAAGGAGATCTTCGAGCATGCGCTGCCCATCACCATGCAGGACGTGGTGCTGATCTTCGTCACCGTCTCGGGCCAGCAGCACGGCCGCTTCGTCCAAGAGAGCTTCGCGCGCAAGGTCTACAGCCGCGAGATGTTCGGCCGCACCTGGAGCGCGATCCAGATCACCACCGCCTCGGGCATCTGCGCCATGCTCGACCTCCTTGCGGAAGGCAAGCTGCCGCACCGGGGTCTCGTGCGCCAGGAAGAGGTCGACTTCTCCGATTTCATCGCCAACCGCTTCGGCCACAACTTCGCCGCCAATGGCGACGGGTTGAGCCGGCAGGATCGCCCGGGCCTGAAGATCGCCGACCCCGTCGTCGCCTGAACGCCCGATCCCTTCAAGCGCCGTTCAGCCTGGGTTCAGATAGCCAGGCGTAGAGCGGTGCTGTATGGTGAGAGTGATCGAATTCGGAGACCTGAGATGATGCGATTGGCACTGGCCGCGTTGCTGTCGTTGGCGCTTGCCGCCCCGGCGCTGGCCGACGACGACAAGGACAGGAAGAAAGAGCCCGAGCCGCCGAAGGAGCTCGAAAACTACATCCGCACCGGCGAGTTCGAGAACTGCGTCCGCACGCACCGCATCCGCGACACCGATGTGCTGGACGACTACCACATCCTGTTCCACCTGCGCGGCGGCAAGACGTATCTCAACAAGCTGCCGCACCGCTGCCCCAGGCTCGGCTTCGAGGAGGCGTTCTCCTACAGGCTCTCCATCCCCGAGCTCTGCAACGTCGACATCA
>JAKSBY010000587.1 GCA_022360855.1 Sphingomonadales bacterium
CCCGGAGCTCTTCGTCGCGCTCGACCTCGCGCGCCTGATAGTGGCGAAACCCCATGGCTTCGAAGAAATCCATGTCCACGATTGAGGCGCCGGTGGCGACGATCACGTCCACCATGCCGCTGGCGACCATCTCGGCATAGGCGTCCATGCAGCCGCCGGCGGACGTGGAGCCGGCCAGGGTCAGGATGACCGTGCAGTCGGGATCGTTCAGCATACGGTCGTAGATGTCCGCCGCGCGTGCCAGGTCCCGCGAGGAGAAGGACATCTTGTCCATCGCCGCGATGATCGGCCGCGCGTCAAAAGACGTGATGTCGACATGCTCCACGGGCCGCGCGAGGAGCTCGGCCTTGCGGTTCGATCTCGGTTTCTCAGCCATTCATCTGCTCGTCCGCGGGCGCTGCGGGGGTCTGTGATCTCGGGCCATAGGCGGACAGCATCGGCGCGTCGGCGACCTCGTGCGAGGTGTAGACGCCGAAGCCGTTGAACCGCGTTGCCATGGCGCGACCATAGGCGCCGAGGACGCCGATCTCGATGTAATCGCCGGCCTGCATATCCGCAGGAAGATGGAAAGGCCCCGCCATATGGTCGTAGTCATCACAGGTCGGCCCGTAGAACGAATAGGCCGCCGCCGGGGCCGTGCCGGCACCGCTCCGCAGCGCGCGCACCGGATAGCGCCAGTCCAGCGCTCCGGCGTCGAACAGCGCACCGTAAACGCCGTCGCTGATGTAGAGTCGTTCGCCCTTGCGTGCCTCGACGCGGACGACGAGCGAGGCGGCCTCCGCACTCAGCGCCCGGCCTGGCTCGCACCATAGCTCGCAATTCTCCGCCACCAGCAGGCGCCGGAAGCGCCGCTCGATCGCCGCCACGTAATCTGCAAGCGGCGGCGCGACCATGCCCGGATACGGGGCCGGAAAACCGCCGCCGACATTGAGCACATCGACGATCACGCCTGCCCGCACGACCGCGCGTTCGACCCGGTCGAGCGCCACTGTGAAGGCGGCCGGCGACATCGCCTGGCTGCCGACATGGAAGCAGATGCCCAGCCGCTCGGCGGCCTGCCGGGCGCGGAGCAGCAAAGCGACGGCTTCGTCCTCCGCCGCGCCGAATTTCGCAGCAAGTGAGATCTTTGCAAAGCGGTTGGGAACGGCAATGCGAACGCACAGCGTCAAATCCGGCGCTTGGCCGGTCGCCGCGAGGATTTTTTCAAGCTCGTCGATCGTGTCGAGCGCGAAGGTCCTGATCCCGAGCCTGAAATAGGCTTCGCGGATGTCCTCGGGTGCCTTGACCGGGTGCATGTATGCGAGCAGCGCGTCCGGCGCGATGGCATGGACGCGGCGTGCCTCGTCAATCGACGCGACTTCGAAGGACAGGCCTTCGTCGCGCAGGATTTC
>JAKSBY010000595.1 GCA_022360855.1 Sphingomonadales bacterium
CCCGACAATGCCGGCAATCCCTTCGAAACCGATTCCTCGACCCAGGGACCGAACTCCGGTAATCCCAACGTCCAGGAGGAGACCGCCAATACCTTCACGGCGGGCTTCGCCTTCCAGCCGCGTGCCATTCCCGGCCTGACCATCATCGCCGACTACTACCGCATCAAGATCAAGGACGCGATCACCTCGGTCTCGACCCAGGACACGGTGGATCTGTGCTACTCGGCGACGGATTTTCCCAACAATAAGTTCTGCGACGTGATCACGCGCAATCCGTTCGACGGCGAGGTCCTGGAAGTCATCAACTTCCAGGAAAACCTCGAGGAAGAACTGGTTTCCGGCATCGACGCGACAGTGCTCTACGACTTCGAGGTTCCCAATATCCCCGGCGACTTCGATATCGACTTCCGCTATTCGCACTACTTCAAGCAGGACACCAGCTTCGTCGGCATCGGCGGCGTTGTGCTGACCACCACGCCGCTCGGCGAGATAAATGCCGGCAACGACGAGTTCCGGGCCAAGGTCGGCTACAGCTACGACGGCTTCCGGTTCACCTACACGGTGACCTATCTCGACGGCGGTATCGACGATCTCGTAAACGATCCCGACCCCGGCGACGACCGCTTCTTCCGGGTCAACGGCCAGTCGTTCCACCGCATCTACATGTCCTACACCTTCGGGCCGGACAACCGGTATCGGATCTATGCGGGCGTCAACAACCTGTTCGATAATCTCGGGCCGCTCCTGCCCACCGGTATAGACAACGGGGGCTCCCGGAATATCGAGGAAGACCTGAACGACGCGCTCGGCCGTGAGTTCTTTGTCGGCGGGCGGCTTAGGTTTTAGTGATAGTCTCAGTCTAACTGGCGGGCGGTGAGTTGCGCCGCCCGCTTCTTTCTTTGGGTAAGCCCATGCATCTCCCTATACTCGTCGTCGCGGTGTTTCTGACCGCGACCGCCTCCGTAGCTGCCGAACCGCGGCCCCTGACTCCCGTCGACATGGTCGAGCTGACGCGGCTGAGCGAGCCGGCCCTGTCGCCGGACGGCAGCAAGCTGATCTACCTGCGCTCCGAAGTCGACTGGACGATCAACAAAGAGATCAAGCGCTATCGGCTTGTCGATCTCGAAACCGGAGACGCACAACCCCTGTTCGATCCGGAGTCCGAGAAGGAGTCGTTCGGCGCCGCCCATTGGGCGCCGGATTCGTCAGGCTTTGTCACCATCCTCAAAAGAGAGGCGGACGAGCACGATCAGGTCTATCTCTTTTCGCTGGAGACCGGCGAGCTCATCCGGCTCACCGCCCACAACGAAGACGTGGAAGACATCATCTGGGCCCCCGACGGCGGCGCCTTCTATTTCCGCGCCAGGAAGCCGGATGCCGAGCCTAGGGCGGCGCTTCTCGACGGCAAGTGGCTCATCCGGGCCTATGACGAGCGGCGGCGGCGCGAAATCTGGCGGTTTGATATCGCATCGGGCACGGCCGAGCGGGTTGTCGGCGGCAACTACTACGTCCGCGCTTACAGCCTCTCCCGCGACGGATCGAAGATCATCTATCTGCGCGCGGCCGGCGGGCTCAGGGACGACCGGCACGAGGGAGATCTGTGGCTGCACGATCTTGCGACCGGCGCAGAAGCCCGGCTCACGGAAAACGCCTATTACGAGGCGCGCGC
>JAKSBY010000247.1 GCA_022360855.1 Sphingomonadales bacterium
CGAGCGGCCGTCCGGTCCTTCGACGGGCTCAGGACGAACGGAGTTAGATGTCTGTTCCGGGTTTCCCCCGCCGCCGTCATTCCCATTCGCCCCACCGTCATTCCGGCGGAGGCCGGAATCCAGTCCGGCGTCGACATGGACCCCGGCCTTCGCCGGGGTGACGGGTTGGGAGTTGAGAGACGTATCCGGGTTTCTGGGATCAGGTGAAGCTGTGCTATGGGATGGATTAGCCATGCCAATCTCCTTACAAGGTTGGTGTGGTCAGGGCTTCGTGGGTGCTACCAACACCTGCGGAGCCCGCTTTGGTGAAAGATCGATAAGAATAAGGTTACACTTTTGGAATACCTTTGTCAATGAAAAGCTGCGTGGTTTGACGGGACCGGTCCCGCACGATTATATCGCCCCATGTTGACAACCGCTCAGTGCCGCGCCGCCCGCGCGCTCCTCAAATGGAACCAGCAGGATTTGGCCGACCGCTCCGAGGTCGCCGTCAGCACGATCAAGAAATTCGAAACCGAAACCACGGCCCCACACAACTCAACCCTCAAACTCCTCCGCCAAACCTTCGAGGCCCAGGGCATAGAGTTTATCGACGAAGGCAGCGGCGGCGTGTGGTTGAAGGGGTGAAAGCAGTCACTTCTATGCTTTGAAATTGCAACGTTGGGATGTTGTTTGTCTTCCCTGTGTCGCTCCAAAGCTTTTCAAGAGGCCTATAAACATTGAAGCAAGCAGCTAATCTGATACGGTTTGTCGCTCCGCCCTCTCAAGCTCTAACACGTATTGACACAAAAAGCCGTCGATAGCCGCATGCAAGTCTTCGGCCCAATTCAACTTTTTATATCCTGCGTCAAAGAACTGGGTGTGTTTGTTCGGTTGACGCTGGAAATGGAATGTCGCGTTCCGATATCGACGCAATGAGCCAATATGGCGTCTAATAAGCTTATCCAACTCAGAATCTCTTAAACCCAACTCAATGTACCCTTCAGCCACGACATAAAGTGCACTGAGCCAAAATGAGAAATAGGTCAGGAAGTGGAACTGTTGCCCGTCTTTTCTTAAGTCATCTAGGTCTGGATAGGCATCAACCATCTCATGAAGATGCGCGTGCATAATACGAGCCGATAGCCAGTATTGAGTAAGGCGAAGAACAGGATCGGTGAGGGTTGTAGGTTTATCCGTCATTTTCAGCTTAGAGATATAGCTTGATCCGTAAAATCTGTGGATATGCCGTTGGAAATCTAGCCGTTTATAAGCTGCCCAGCCTGACGGACGTAAGCCGGATAGTTTGAGATATCGGAATAGACCCCTGCCGCCGGTCTTGGAATCCCTTGGCACTCCTGCAACAGAGCATCTTTTATATTCAAAAGGCTTGAAGAATTTGATGTAAAGTCGTTTGCGATTTGATTGAGGTTCTTGTTTGAGAATTCAAAATAGGTTCGCAGCACTTCACGTACTGTCATTTTGCTTGGAGAGCGATTGAATTGGCTATTCGGGTCAATCTTGGTATCCCCGTGCAGAATATCTTTATCGACCTGCAGCCCAGGAGTCTGTAACCAGAACTGGGAATCTGCGCCGCGGTCCACCGCCTGCTCGAAGAACTCCGGAAATCTTTGCATCATGGCAATCAGCGCCGCCAAAAAGTACAGATGCCACGATTGTCGATGGCTTTGCGCGGTCATGATGGCTTCCAAGAGATTCATGCATTGCTGTTGATCTCGGAGACTTAGACCAAAAAACCTGAATACTAGTTCCAAGGTATAGACAATAGAGTCGTCACTTCGGGCATCATTCGCGGCAATAGGTGTGAATAGCCGTCCCCGCTCTATATTGTACGCTTCAATCAAGAAAGCTGCGAAATCAAATCGATCCGGCTCCGGGAATCGATAGGTCTGATCAAAGAATCTCCTTAGATAGCGCCGGCCATCGAAGTTTGCGCCGTAACGACCGCTTACGGCATGCGCCAGTTGGGTTGAATCGGTGGCAATAACGAATACGACGTTCGGGTTGATGAAGACGTGTTTAATAGTCTCAAGAAGTTCGAGCGCAAACAAAGGCCGGCATCGATCCAGCTCATCAATCAGAATAAAGATCGGCAGGGACGCAGATTTGAGAGAGTCAATCTTTCTCGTGAGCTTCTGAAGGTTCTTGTTGAATAGTTTAATACTGTGTTTTTGTGCCTTATGCCTGCTCAAATAACTTTTTGTGGCCCTTGAAACCAGTTCGGAGACCTCTCCAGAAATTTCTTTCGCAAGTTCTTCGTCATCGTCAGGAGAACCCCCCTCCGATTCTGCCTCGTCATCAGAACTCTCTATCGCTTCGATCGCCCTTAGAATGGATTCATTGCCAACTTTCTGGACCGCATACGCCATAATCGCGGGCGCAATTTGCTTTGAGACTTGGCGGGCAAAGCTCGTTGTTTTTTTTAAAAGTTCTTTAGCTTGTGGCGATCTGCTTAAGTGGCTCGATAGCTGGCCTTCAGTTTCTTGAATAAATGCAAGGAACGGCTGGTCAGAAAAATCGTTAGCCCATGCGTCAAAGTACACTGAGGGGTGTCTTTGTCTCCTAAGGTCCTCAAGCCACTCCCTTAAGAAATAAGTCTTTCCGAAGCCCCATTCGCTGTCGATATTGAGAACAAAGGAGCCTTTGCCAGCCGTATAGCTCGACCGAGACTGGCCAACCAAATAGTTGGTGAGGAACTCCGCGCATTCCCTGCGGTTGAGTTTGTCATCTTCCCAATTGGCCATATGGAATAGGTCTTATCAATACGTGCAGGAAGGAAGGGACATTCAGTTTTTCAGCGCAGTAAATACGCACACTAGCATTCTTCGTTCCAGTTGCAATCCAGGTAGGACTCTTCTGCAGACATCCCCGCCTCGGCTCCTCGACTCCCCCCTACCGGCCCGCCATCCCCACGCCCCCAAGCCTGCCGGGCCGTCATCTTGTGGGGCCTGGCCGCGCCGCCTACACTCGTCCCATGGGGGCCCCTTTCTTGCGGGCGCCGAGTCCTGGCTGGTTCGGGCGGCGGCTTGCCGCCTCGACACGGCCAAGCCACCAGGGAGACTTTTCATGACCCTATCCCACGCAGTCTTTGCCGGCTTCGCGCTCGTCGCGGCGGCTGTTTTGTTCTCCGGCGAATTTTCGGCTCAAGCTAAAAAGGCGCCCGGCGACGCAACGAGTGCCGCCTATGCCCTGGGCCTGCCCAATGTGACCGGCGAAACGTCGCATCTGGTGTGGCGCGTCAACCGGCAGACCGGCCAGGTTTCCGTTTGCGTGCTCGCCCAGAATATGACCAATGATCCGCCCGTCTGCTCACCGTGGTCGGCGTCGTAAGCCGGGACGCGCGGCGGCGCCGGCTTACGGAATTAGGGACGGTTCCCTATTTTCAAAATAGGGAACCGTCCCTAATTTCAGACGCTGTCTTCTGGATTGCCGCGTCGCTGGCGCTTCTCGCAATGACGGGGTCACTGGTCTAACGTTGTGCCCCCCTACCTCCCCGCCGTCCCCACCGCCTCCGCGACCGAGCCAAACCCGTCGCGCCGCAGCAGGTGCGCCAGCTCCCGCTTCATGCGGGGGACGAGGCCGGGGCCTTCGTAGAAGAGCGCGGTGTAGAGCTGGATGAGGGAGGCGCCGGCGCGGATCTTGGCGTAGGCGTCGGTGCCGGACGAGATGCCGCCGGTGCCGATCAGCGGGATTTTGCCGCCGGTGGCCGCGAAGAAGTCGGCAAGGATGCGGGTGGAGAGGGCGAAGAGGGGGCGGCCGGAGAGCCCGCCGTCTTCGGTGGCGGACTCGCCCAGGAGCCCGTCCGGGCGCGAGACCGTGGTGTTGCCGACGATGAGGCCGTCGAGGCCGCTGGTGAGCGCGATGTCGGCGATGTCGGTCACGTCCCGCTCGGTGAGGTCGGGGGCGACTTTGACCAAGAGGGGCGGGCGCCGCTCCAGCCCGTCGCGGGCGGCGAGGACGCGGGCAATGAGTTCCTGAAGCGCGTCGCGGGACTGAAGCGCGCGCAGGCCCGGCGTGTTGGGCGATGAGATGTTGACGGCGAGATAGTCGGCGTGTGGCCCGAGCTCCTGGATGCAGACCACGTAGTCGGCGATGCGGTCGGTTGAGTCCCGGTTGGCGCCGACATTGATGCCGACCGGCCGGGTCGCCTTTTTGCGCTTCAGATTGCGGGAGACCGCCGCCATGCCGCCGGAGTTGAAGCCGAGGCGGTTGATGACGCCGCGCTCGGTCGGCAGGCGGAAGATGCGCGGCTTGGGGTTGCCGGCCTGCGGCCGGGGCGTGACCGTGCCGACCTCGGCGAAGCCGAAGCCGAGGCCGAACACCGCGTTCGGCACCTCGCCGTCCTTGTCGAAGCCGGCGGCGGAGCCGATGGGGTTGGCGAAGCGGATGCCGAGGACGTCGGTGGCCAGGATCGGGTCGTCGTATTTCGACGGGTTGCGCACGAGGCCGGTCTTGAGCCCGCGGATCGACAGCGCGTGCGCGACCTCCGGCTCCATCACCATGAGCCACGGCCGGGCCAGCGGGTAGGGATCGATCAGCATGGCCCGAGCCTAGCGGAAGTAAGGGCCGGGCGCCAGCGCGGCGCGCGTGCCGGCCCCCGTAAGCAGCGCTCTTAAGTACCTGGTACTTAAGGGTCAGACTCGTCATTCCCGCGAAAGCGGGAATCTCTCTGCAAACGGGCATCCAGGCAGACGTCGACATGGATTCCCGCTTTCGCGGGAATGACGGTGTGGGGAGGGGGATTCAGGCGGGCTCGGCTTCCGCCCTCGTCTTCGCCTCCGCCTCCGCCGGCCGGGCCTCGGCGAGCTTGAAGGCGACCTTTTCGGCGATGGCGCGGTAGTGGGCGGCGTGTTCGCCGGCCGGCTGGGCGGCGGCGATGGGGGTGCCGGCGTCGGCGTGCTCGCGGATGGTCAGGTGCAGCGGCACTTCCCCGAGGAAGTCGCAGCCGAGCTCGGCTGCGGTCTCTGTCGCGCCGCCGTGGCCGAAAATGTCCGACCGCTC
>JAKSBY010000788.1 GCA_022360855.1 Sphingomonadales bacterium
AATGAGCGGTCGATCTTGAGCTGATCGACCGGGAATCCGTTGAGCACGGAGAGCGACGAATAGCCGGTGCCGAAATCGTCGAGGGCAACGGACGCGCCGAGTTCGTGAAGCGCATCGACGACGGCGCTGGCCTGGCGGATATTCTCGATCACCGTGCTTTCGGTGATCTCGAATGTGAGACGGTCGGCGGGCAAGCCGCTTTCGTCCAGCGCCTCGGTCACGGCCGCCAGAAGCCCGGGATGCGCGAGCTGCGCCGCCGAAAGATTGATCGCCAGCCGGAAGGCCGCCCCGGCGGCATGCCAGGACTTGGCCTGGCGGCAGGCTTCGCGCAACACCCATTCGCCGATGGGAACGATCAGCCCGGTTGCCTCGGCGGCGGGCAGGAAGTCGGCCGGTGTCCGCTGGGGCTTGCCGGCGCGCGGCCAGCGCAGCAGGGCCTCCAGGGCAACGACCGCGCCGCTCTCGAGATCGATCTGCGGCTGGTAGGCGAGTCGAAACTCCTGGTTTTCGAGGGCCTGCCTCAGCTCCCTCTCGAGCGCCTCGCGCTTCTCCACCTCGGCCAGCATATGAACATCGAAGAAGGCGAAGCTCCCGCCATTGGCGGCCTTCGCGCGGTAGAGCGCCAGATCGGCGTTCTTGATGAGCTGCTCGGCATCGGTGGTATCGGTCGGAAACATCGAGATGCCGATGCTGGTCCGGGCATGCACTTCCTTGCCGTCGATCACGCACGGTTCCTCGAGCCGCTCGAAGATGTGATGGGCGACAACCGAGGCGCCGCTCGGGCTGTCCAGATTATTCAGGGTGATGGCGAATTCGTCACCGCCGAGGCGCGCGGCAAAATCGGATTCGCGGGTACAGGATTCGAGGATCTCCGCGAAGAACCGCAAGAGCCGGTCGCCCGCCTGATGGCCGAGCGTATCGTTTACGGCCTTGAAATTGTCGAGATCGAGATAGAGCACCGAGACAAGCCGGTCGTTGCGCTGGGCGTTGGCGAGCGCCTGCGGCAGGAAATCCTGAAACGCCAGCCGGTTGAGCAGCCCGGTCAGGGGATCGCGCCGGGCCATCTCGCGGATCGTCTTTTCCTGATTGCGGCGCGCGGTGATGTCGACGGCGGTCACCAGCACGCTCGTGACATCGCCGTGCCCGTCCCTGAGCGGCGAGCCGGAAATAGCGATCTGCCGCGCGCCGTCGGGCGCGCCGTCTTCCAGAACCGCCTCATAGCTCGACGACAAGCCGCCGGACCAGGTCTCGAGCGCCTGGGCCAGCCGTTGCTGGCTTTCGGACGAAAAATGCGCCGCAAACGGGGTGCCTGTCACCGCGTCGCCGGCGTCGACGTTGAGCAGGCAGCGCATGCTCGTGTTCATGGACAGCGTGCCGCCGTCCAGCCCGATATGCCAGATGCCGATCCGGCAGGTGTCGGCCAACGCCTGATAGCTCTGGCCGGTCTCGTCCGAGAGAACGCTGACAATGTCGCGCTCGTCGGTGCTGCGCGCCAGATGCTCGGCCAGCTTGATGATGTTGGTCCCCTGCGCCTCGATTTCCCACTTCGCGGTTTCCAGCTCGGCATTGCGCTGCTCGAGATCCCGCTGGCTCTCCCGCAGCCGGTGCTTGGTGCGCTCGTGCTCGAGCGCGTAGCGGATGGCCCGCTCCAGAAGCGCCGGGTTGAGGTCGTCTTTCGAA
>JAKSBY010000538.1 GCA_022360855.1 Sphingomonadales bacterium
CGCGCTCGCCGTGCTCCACGTCCTCGCCGTGCTGCTCTATCTCGTGCGTCAGAAAGACAATCTCATCGGCCCCATGTTTACCGGGCACAAGAGCTTCGGCGCACCCGTCGCCCCGCCCGGCCTGCGCCCGTTCTGGCAGGCGCTCCTGACCGCCGTGCTGGCTTATGGGTTGGTGTGGGTCATTACCACGCAGCTGTAGCGGACCGGCCGCTACTTGGTGCGGTAGTCGTCGTGGCAGCTCTTGCAGTTCACGAAGACCTGGTCCTTGAGGACGGCGACGACGTCTTCGGTGCTGCCGCCGTCATTGACGGCGCCGGCGGCGGCCTGCATGCCCGCATTCAGCTTGGTCAGGCGACCGGAGAAGTCTTCCCAGTTCTCCCAGATGGAGCCCTTGGCCGTGGTTTCCTCGCTGCCCTGGCCATCGGTATTGGCGGAAAAGGCGCTTTCGTGCAGCGCCGTGGCGGCGGCGGCCTGATTGACGAGGGCTGCAAAGTCGTCGCTCTTGTCGAGCTTTCCTTGCGCAATCGACATGATCGCCCGCAGCGATCCGCCCATGGTGCTCATTTGAAGTTTACGATAGCGGATATCCTCGTCCGCATCGGCCAGCACAGGCGCGCTTGCCATCCCGCCGCCGATCAGCACACAGCCTACCAGCGCGACGCATACTCCCTTTCTCATAAGACACTCCTCGCGGTCAGACGGTCCCCAAATCTGCGATGGAGTGTGCCGGAGGCGGGGCCCCGGCGCAAGGGATTCAGCCGCGGCCGCGGCGGTCGCGGCGCGGCAATTGGGTCTGGAAGGCTTCCAGGCAATGCGGCGCGCAATAGGGCAGGCCCGCCTCCGACGGCTTGCCGCAGAAATGGAAATCCGCATCACCGGGATGGCCGATGGGCCATTTGCACATGCGCTCGGTGAGATCGAGCAGGGTCACCCGCTTCTCGTCGGTCTCGATCTTCGGCTGCGGCGGCTTGGGCGCCGCCCGCTTGGCCGGCTTCGGCGCCTCGGCCTTGACCGGCGAGGGCCGCGATTTGAGGCCGAGCCGATGCGCCTTGCCGATCACCGCGTTGCGCGTCACCCCGCCGAGCCGGGCGGCGATCTGGCTCGCGCTGAGGCCCTCGGCCCAAAGCGATTTGAGGGTCTCGATGCGGTCGTCGGTCCAGGTCACGGAAGTCATTTGCCAAGTTTTCAGTGGGGTTGCGGTGTGGGCCGCTTATATAGGCGCGCGGGCGCTGCAATACAACTGTAAACGCCTGTTGCAAGCGCTTTCCGGTCCGTCTAAGAGGTCGGGGAGCGAGGAACGAGATCCGGTTGATGAGAGACTCCACGGCAGGCTTGGGCTACGGCGAGCGGCGCATCGGCGCCGTCAACTGGGTCGGGCTCAGGACGCACTACAACAAAGAAGTCTGGCGCTTCATGAAGGTCTGGACCCAGACCGTCGCCGCGCCGGCGGTCACCACCTTGCTGTTCATGGCGATCTTCGCCCTGGCCTTGGGCGGCGCCGGGCGGATCGTCGGCGACACGCCGTTTCAGCAGTTCCTGGCGCCGGGGCTGATGATGATGGCGATCATCCAGAACGCTTTCGCCAACACCACCTCGTCGATCCTGATCTCCAAGGTCCAGGGCAATATCATCGATGTGCTGATGCCACCGCTCTCGCCCGGTGAATTGACCATCGGCTATACGCTCGGCGGCATCACCCGGGGCGTCGCCGTCGGGCTCGCGGTGGGCGCCGCATTCTGGCTCGCGCCGACGGTCACCGTCTCCGTCGCCCACCTCTGGGCGGTCGTCTATTTCGCCGTCTCGGCCGCGGCCATGCTGTCGCTTGTCGGTATTCTGACCGGCGTCTGGGCCGCCAAGTTCGATCACGCGGCGGCGATCACCAACTTTGTCGTCGTGCCCCTGTCGCTGTTGTCCGGCACCTTCTATTCCATCGAGCGGCTGCCCGAGAGCTGGCAACTGGTCAGCCAGTTCAATCCGTTCTTCTACATGATCGACGGATTTCGCTACGGCTTCATCGGCATCGCGGACGGCAATCTGCTGATCGGAGTCGCCGTCACGCTGCTGCTCAATATCGGGCTCTGGATCTGGGTCCATATGGTCTTCAAGACCGGCTACAAGCTGAAAAGCTAGCCCGCGCCAAAACCCAGGGACTCCGGGCGATCGCGCCGTTGACACCAGGCCGCCGCTTGCCGATACTCCGCCGCTTCCCGAACCGGGCCAAATGTGAGTGCCGCGGCACGGCGCGCGGCGGTGAGGAGTCGTCCCATGGCAAACGCCATCATGCCCACCTACGCACCGGCGGAGATCGCCCTCGTCAAGGGCGACGGCGCCTATGTGTTCGACGAGGCCGGCAAGCGGTATCTGGATTTTGCGTCCGGCATCGCGGTCACGGCGCTCGGCCACGGCCATCCGGCGCTGCTTGACGCGCTGACGGCGCAGGCCGGCAAGATCTGGCACACCTCCAACCTCTACCGCATCCCGGACCAGGAGCGCCTGGCCAGGCGGCTGACCGATATCAGCTTCGCCGACTATGCCTTTTTCACCAATTCCGGCGTCGAGGCCATCGAGTGCTGCCTGAAGGTGGCACGGCGTTTGCAGTTCGCCCGCGGCGAGACCGAGCGCTACCGGATGATCACCTTCAGCCAGGCCTTTCACGGCCGCACCCTGGCCGCGGTCGCCGCGGCGGGGCAGGAGAAGCTCACCCACGGCTTCGGCCCGCTGCCCGATTGGTTCGACATCGTGCCGGCGGGCGATCTCAACGCCGTCGGCGGCGCCATCACCAACGAGACCGCGGCCATCATGGTTGAGCCGGTGCAGGGTGAGAGCGGCATCAAGCCGATGCCCACCGAGACCCTGAAAGGCCTCCGGCGCATGGCCGACGACCACGGCCTCGCCCTGGTGTTCGATGAGATCCAGTGTGGCATGGGCCGCTCGGGCAAGATGTTCGCCTATGAATGGTCGGGGGTCGAACCCGATATCATGGCCCTGGCAAAGGGCATCGGCGGTGGCTTTCCCCTGGGCGCCTGCCTGATGAACAAGGAGGTCGGCGCGGCCATGACCGTCGGCAGCCACGGCTCCACCTATGGCGGCAACCCGCTCGCCATGGCGGTCGGCAACGCGGTCCTGGACGAGATGACGAAGGACGGCTTTCTGGCCAATGTGATCGACGTCTCGTCTTATCTGATGGATCGGCTCGACAAGCTGATCGAGAAGCATCCGGACGTGCTCGAGCTGGTACGCGGCCTCGGCCTGATGATCGGCCTCAAGGTCAAGCCGCCGGTGCGCGATTTCATCGCCGCGGCGCGGGAGGAAGGGCTGATCACGGCGCCGGCGGGCGACAACGTCATGCGGCTGCTGCCGCCCCTGATCATCACCCGCGAACACGCCGACGAAGCCATCGCCATCATCGACACGGCCTGCGCCCGTTTCACCGCGGCCGACGCGGCGGAGTAGGGCGATGGCCGAAGCGGCTCTGAAAACCAGCTCCGGGTCCGGACCGCCGGTCCGGCATTTTCTCGA
>JAKSBY010000746.1 GCA_022360855.1 Sphingomonadales bacterium
CGGCAGGAGCACGGCTCTGCAGTCTATGTGGGGTCGGCGAAAACCGCCGTCAAGTGCCGCCATGCGGGGCAGGGTCTAGTTGCTGGGCTCGTCCTCGGCCGGCTCGTCGGCGCCGGCGTCCGGCTGCTCCGCCCCGTCGGCGGGCTGGGCGTCGTCCGCCGCGGGTTGTTCGGCGTCGTCCCCGCCGTCATCGCCTTCGGTGCCGATCAGCTGCCATCTCGCTTTCGGCTGTGACGGGCTCGGGATTGCCGCGGCAACGGCCGCGGTGGCGCGCTCGGGCTTCTTGTCGGTCGCCACCGGCGCCTCGGCCTCGGCAACCGTGCCTTCCGAGGGCGTGTCTTCCTCGGGCGCGTCTTCCGGCTTGCTCTTGGAGATGCGAATGTCTTTCGGCAGCCGCCCCTCGGAAGGCTCCGGCGGACGGATCCAGCAGGCCGCGCCGCGCGCCTTCAGCGCCTCGCAGACCGCCTTGGCTTCGTCGAAGCCCGACAGCGGGCCCGCGTTAAGGCGGTAGAAGAAGCCGCTCGGCTTTTCTTCACGATCACCGAAGTCGACCTCCGAACGGCGCGGCTCGAGGTGGCCGATCACGTCGGCGTATTTGACCGACAACAGCTTCCAGCCGGCGATGATCTGCTCGGCGGTGCGATAAGCAGCGAGTTGCACGGCCCAGCCCTCCGGCTCCAGAAGCGGCGGGATTTCGGGATATTGCTCCTCGACGGTCGGCTCCGGCTCGGCCAGCTCGATGACCTCAGGCTCGACCTCGACGACCTCTTCCTCGACCGCGCGCGCGACTGCCTGTTCGACACCGGCGGGCTCCTCGTCGAATACGCGATTGCCCGGCTGCTCCTTGTTCTTCGCCGGCTGCGAGCCGCCCCAGATGACCCCGGCCATGCGGTGCGACGGCTCCGCCATCTTCAGCGAGCGGAAATAGGCCAGCATGTGCGCCGCCTCTCCGGCGCCGAGGTCGATCGAAGCCATGCGGCTGGCACGCGCGTCGTCGCCGAGCATGACATAGGCAAGCGCCAGATTCAGCCGGTGCTGCGGCCCCGAGGCGGGATCGCGCACCACGCCCTCGAGCAGGGACACGCCCGCGGCGGACTGGCCGTGCAGAGCCAGCGAAAGCCCCTTGTTGGTCCTGAGATCGAGATGTCCGGGATCCAGCGCCAGACCGTCGTCATAGGCGTCGACCGCCTCGCCGTGGCGCCCGAGCGCATCGAGGGCAACGCCGAGGCCGCCATAGGCCCGCGGGTCGGAGCCGCGCCTTACCGCCTCTCGAAACGCTGAGACGGCAAGCTCCGGCCTGCCGAGCACAAGCTGGGCATTGCCGAGGAGACGCAGGCCCTCGGGGTTGTCGTTGTCCGCCTTCTTGAGCACATAGACCGCCTCTTCGTAACGGCCGACGGCGATCAGGCTTTTGGCCAGGCCGATTTTCGGGCCGCCGCCGATAATGCTGCGGCGGATGGCCTGACGATAGAGCGGGATGGCCGCGTTGTGGTCGCCCTGTGCGGCGAGCTGGTCGGCGAGGCCGGCAAGCGAGGAGCCGCCCTCGGACCTCGCGGCCTTGGTGTCGCCCGACTGACGCGCCAGATCGACATTCGCATTATGGCTGCAGGCGACGAGCGCGCCGGCGAGCACGATGGCACTGGCGAAGCGCGAGGCGTGGTTTTTGAGATGCGCGGTCATGTTTTCAATTCTGCCTGATCATCCGATTTCATGGTTTTAAGTCGCCAGACCTTGGCCGAAACCCCCTGGCCCTTGTTAAGCTCCGCTTGCCGCCTGGCCGCCATCCTTCGCCTTTGCCAGCCTGCGTCGTTTGACGCGGTCGGCGCCTTGGGCGTCCAGATAGCTGTCGAGCGCGGCCGTCAAAATCTCCTGCGAGGA
>JAKSBY010000183.1 GCA_022360855.1 Sphingomonadales bacterium
GAGCCGCTCTGGAACTCGGGCGGCATCGACCACGTGCAGATCACCGTCTCGGAGACCGTCGGCATCGAGGGCCGCTGGGGCTATTATGACGAGATGGGCGCGCTTCGCGACATGGTGCAGAATCACATGTTGCAGCTTTTGTGCCTTGTCGCCATGGAGCCGCCCTCGGACCTGGAGCCGGACGCGGTGCGTAACGAAAAGGTCAAGGTGCTGCGCTCGCTGAAGCGCATCAAGCCTGCCGAGGCCGACGATTCGGTCGTGTTCGGCCAATACGCCGCCGGGGCCGTCGGCGGCGCCTCGGTGCCCGGTTACCGCGAGGAGGAAGGCGGCCGGGACAGCGATACCGAGACCTTCGTGGCCCTGAAAGCCGAGATCGAGAACTGGCGCTGGGCCGGCGTGCCGTTCTACCTGCGTACGGGCAAGCGGTTGCCGACCCGCTATTCTGAGATCTACATCCGCTTCCGCAACGTGCCGCACTCGATCTTCCCGAACATCCCGGCGCGCCGGCTGTCGTCCAACAAGCTGATCATCCGCCTGCAGCCAGAAGAGGGCATCAAGCTCTTGCTCCTCAACAAAGTGCCCGGGCTCGATCACGAGGGCATGAAGATCTCGGAGCTGCCGCTCAACCTCAGCCTGTCGGAGCATTTCGAGACCGACCGCCGGCGCATCGCCTATGAGCGGCTGCTGCTGGACGTGATCGACAACAACTCGACCCTGTTCGTGCGCCGCGACGAGGTCGAGGCGGCCTGGGCTTGGATTGACGATATCCATGCCGGCTGGAAGGCTGCAGCGCAGCCGCCGCGCAGCTACACGGCCGGGACCTGGGGCCCGTCCGCCGCGGTCGCGCTCACCGAACGCAACGGCCATACCTGGCACGAATAGGGTGCAGGAATATGGTTGCACTGCTGACCCACGAGTCGGTCGATGCCATGGCGGCGGCGCTCGCGGCCGAGATCACCGCGGCGCTGACGGAAGCGGTCGATGCGCGCGGCGCGGCGAGTCTGGTCGCCTCCGGCGGCAGCACGCCGGCGCCGCTCTATCGCGCCCTTGCCGGCACCGACATCGACTGGAGCCGGGTGACTGTCACCCTGGCCGACGAACGCTGGGTGGATCCCGACTCGCACGTCAGCAACGAGGCGCTGCTGCGGGGCACGTTTTTGACCGGCGCAGCGCGATTCGTACCGCTCAAGACGGCGGCCGCCACGGCAACCGAAGGCGAAGCCGAGGCCAACGCGGCGCAAGAGGCCATCCCCCTGCCCTATGACGTAACGATTCTCGGCATGGGCGGCGACGGGCATACGGCGTCCTTGTTTCCCCATGCGGACGGTCTCACCGAGGCGCTCCGGGCGGATCAGCCGCGGCGCCTGATGGCGCTGACGCCGAAGGAGCTGCCGGGCCACGCGCCCTTTGCGCGGATGACCATGACCTTGCCGGCACTGCTGGCCAGCCGCCGCATCGTCGTGATGATCTCGGGCGCGGAAAAACGCGCGGTTTTCGAACAAGCGCTCGCCGGTAGCGATGTCTTTGACATGCCGATCCGGGCTATACTGAATCAGACCGAGACGCCCGTGGACGTGCACTGGGCGCCCTA
>JAKSBY010000212.1 GCA_022360855.1 Sphingomonadales bacterium
CTGGCCGTAGACGTGGATGGCCGGGATCATGATGTAGAAGGACTGGCCCGCGCCCTCCTGCTCGGGCAGGATCTGCGGCGCCAGCGCCCAGTTGAGCATGACCGCCCGCACGAAGTCGTTCTCGAAATTGTATTCCACCCAGGCGCGGGCGCTGAGGTTGAATTCCTGCAGCCGCTCGAGGCCCTTGCGGCTGGTCTCCAGCGACCGCGCCATGGTGCTGGGCGGCGCGGGCGGCGAAAAGAACGCCTTGACGAAGCCGTCCTTGATGGCGTCGAACTGGTCGTACACATCGCGGTAGCGCGCCGCGTCCGCTGTGGAGTAACGGGCGATGCTCTCGGCCGTCTTGTCGATATCCTTGTAGATCACGATCCCCGGCCCGCCGGACTTGTCGGGGTGGCCGGTGATGTGATCCTCGGACGGGATGTAGTTCAACCCGTGCTTGACCAGCTCGGGCTCCAGCAATCTCTTGAAATCCGCGTTGGCCTGGATCCACACATGGGAGGAGCCGAACATGTCGTGTTTGAAGCCCGGCAACGTGACTTCACGCGTGACCGCGCCGCCGCCGATCCACGGATTGCGTTCCACCACGCAAACCGAAAGGCCGTGATGCGCCAGGAGCGCACCGCAAGACAGGCCGTTCACCCCTGCCCCGGCGATTACGATATCGAACTCATCCATCATACGAAACGTTGCCCAGCAAGACCTGAAGGAAGGTAGGACCGGCGCCGGATCGAACGCAAATGATCCTTATTCATGGCGCGCATGACCGCATGTAATGGCCGCATCCGCCCTTGACGACGTGGCCGCCCGCCATCACGAATTCGACCGCGTCGAGCGCGGCGATGTCGTCCAGCGGATTGCGCCGGACCGCGATGATATCCGCATAGGCGCCGGGGGCGATCACGCCCAGTTCCCCTTGTTTTCCAAGCAGTTCGGCATTGACCACCGTGGCGGTGCGCAGCGCCTCGGCCGCGCTCATGCCGATCTTGACGTACCACCAGAGCTCTCGGGCATTGCCGCCATGCGGCGTAACGCCGGCATCGCTGCCCGCGGCGATCTTCACGCCCGCCGCATGCGCCGCGGCGACCCGCGTGGGATGATCGCGCATGAAGCCTTCCATCACCGGCTTCATGTCTTCCGATGCCGTTTCATGATCTCGGGCGATATTGTCCTGAACCGCCAGGGTCGGCACGTAGAATGCACCCCGCTCGGTGAAGAGTGCGCGCGAAACGCGGTCATTGTAGGAGCCGTGCTCGATGGAACGCACGCCGGCCTCGAGCGCCGCATTGATGCCCGCAGTGCCGTGGGCATGGGCGGCCACCGGAATCTGGCGCGTGCCGGCGGTTTCGATAACGGAAGCGATCTCGTCGCGCAAAAAAACCGGCGGCGCGGACTCGCGGCCGCAGGGCTTGGAGCCGCTGCAGGTGGCATAGAGCTTGATCCAGTCGGCGCCCATGCCGATCTGGCGGCGCACCGCCGCGCGGCACGAGCCGACATCGTGGCAGGCGCCGGAGCCATCCGCCTCCGTCGTGCCGATGCGGATGATATGTCCGGCCACAAAGAGCCGCGGCCCCGGGAAGACACCGGCCCTGACGGCGTCGCGCATGGCGAACACGGCCCAGCCCTCGCCGCCCACGTCGCGCACGCTCGTGACCCCGGCCGCCAGGGTCTTGCGGGCGTTTTCGACCACATCCAGCAGGCGGTAAACATCCCCGCCGGTTTCCGGCCCGCGCTTGGCCGCGTGGTCGCCACCGAGGCCGAGATGCACATGCGCATCGATCAGGCCCGGCAGCACATAGGCGTCCTTCAGATCGACCAGCCGCGCGCCGTCAAGCTCCACATAGCCCGCGGCCACACGATCGATACGGTCGTCCTTGACGATAACGGACTGCCTGGTCAACGGCGGGCTTCCGGGCTCGGCGATCAGGGTGCCGGCATGGATCACCGTCCAGCGCTCCGCATGCGCCGCGTGGCATACCATGAAGACCGCGAGAATCAGCGTCAAACGGACCATGTCGGCTCCCTTCAAAAAAAGAGGCCTCGGTGCGTTATAAGCTCCGAAGCCTCATTCGGGGCCCGCAAAGCACGGGCCCCTACTGGGGAAAATCGTTAACCGCCAAAACGCGCCGTCAGGGACAGGAGCCACGTCCTCGGCGACGGCAGGACGACCACGCCGAGGCCGGAAAAGCCGTCCAGCCCGCCCGGAATGTTCTCTTCGAACACGTTGTTGACGGAGAATCCGAGAGAGTAGTTCTCCCAGTCCAGGCCGGCGCCGAGATTGACGACGGTGTTGTTGCCCGTCTCATAGGGGAAGCCCGGACTGTTGAGATCAGCGAAGCGCAGGAACGTGGTGGTGCGATGGATCACATCGCCGCGGATATTGGCGTCGACGACATTGCCGATCGACCAGTCGTAGCGGGCCGAGCCGGCCAGCGACCATTTCGGCGCGAATGGCATGCGCCGGCCCGACACGTCGCCGATCTCCGAATTTTCGAAATCGGTGAACTCCGCGTCCAGGAAACCGATGCTGCCGGCGAGGGTGAGCTGATCGGTCGGGCGCGCCCTGAGCGAGGCCTCGAAGCCCTGGCTACGCGCGGACTCCGCATTGTTCACCCGGTTGTCCGGAAAGAACGGCAGGCCGTCGCAGCGCGGATCCGTGGTGTCGACGAGCTCGCCCGGTGTCGGCTCGCAGACCGTTCGGCTGAGACGGACCTGCATGTCTTTCCAGTTGATGCGGAAGACGGAAACCTCACCAAACAGCCGGCCGCCGGCAAAGCTGCCCTTCCAGCCGACCTCGTAGTTGGTGACGTCCTCCTTGCCGAACAGGGAGCGGGTGTCGCCGAGGCTGCCGACGCCAGTGGAATCCGGCGCAACCCGGGCGCCGGCCGGGCGGTAGCCGGTGGAATAGGTGACGTAGAAGGAATGCTCCTCGTTTGGCCGCCAGGTCAGCGAGACCCGGGGCGAGGCGTCGGTGCTGCTGTTCTCGGCCGACGTGAACGGGTTACCGGCGATCTGATCGAAGCGCCCGCCGGTCACAAACAGGCCGCCGGCGCCGTCGGAGAAGACCGGCAGCGGATCGGTCTGGTCGGGCCGCAATGTGCAGCTCTCGGCAAGCGGCGGGATGACCCCATCCACCACCATGCGCGGCGCGCAGGCGAAGGAGGTAAAGGTGTTGGTCCAGAACTGCTCGTCGTTGTCATCGGAATAGCGCACCCCGGCGGTCAGGGTCAGCGTTTCGGTGATGCCGACCTCGAAATCCGCGAACAACGCCCAGCCATCCCGCCGCACGAACTGGTTGTTTTCATTCGGGAAGTCGCCCGGCACCGTGAGGAAGCCCACGAGCACGGGCGCCACGTCCGCGCCGGAGGAGATGGTGTTGTTGGCCTGGAAATCGTCGTCGTAGTAATAGGCGCCCAAGGTCCAGCCGACGCCGAACCCGCCGACCTCCAACGGCTCGACCGAGGCAACGCGTAACTCCTGGCTGAAGCTCTCGGAGGTATAGTCGTTGCGGCGGTTGAAGCCGTCGGTGCCGGCATTGTCCAGATCCTCGAACTGGTCGAAGCGGGTCTTGATATAGCCGGTGATGGACGTCACCGAGAAACGCTCGGCGCCATAGACCACCTTCAGGGTGACTAGGTCGTTCTCCGTGTCGGTGAAGGTGTCGGCGTTTTCGCAGTTGAACTCGTTGTTGGCCGGGAAAAACAGACCCGCGCCGAGGCCGCAGGACGCCTCGCCCTCGACCCCGCCGGTGGTGAAGGTGGCCGGGCCGCCGATGTCGACGCCGGTGGGGATACGGCCGAGATTACCCTCTTCCGAGCGGATGAGCTGGCCGGTCAGGTCGATGGTCCAGTTGCCCGGCTGCCAGCGCGCCGCCAGGCGGGCGTTGATATACTGCCCGTCCGCGTCGTTGCCGTCGGGATGGAGGTTGGTGACGAAGCCGTCGCTCTCCTCGTAAGAGACGCCGCCGCGCAGAAAGAGGTTGTCGGTGAGCGGCACATTGCCGATGGCGCCAAACTGATAGGTGTCGTAGCTGCCGTAGCCGGCGCGCACCTTCACCATGGCCTCGTCATCCGGCTTCTTGCTGACCACGTTGATGGCGCCGCCGGTGGCGCTGCGGCCGAAATAGGTGGTCTGCGGCCCACGCAGAATCTCGATGCGCTCGATGTCGTCGAGAGGCGGGTTGGCCGAGCCCGACGCCACCGAGGCGACGCTGAAATCGTCCACATAAAAGCCGACGGAGGGGCGGGTCTGGATGATGCGCTCATTGGCGCCCGAGGTCAGGTCGCTGATGCCGCGGATGGTGATGTCGCCGTTGCGCGTCCCTTGGGAATCGTTACCGGAGAAGAAGACGTTCGGCGTGAGCTGCACATATTCGCGCGAGCCACGGATGTTGCGGTCCTCGATATCGTCGGCGCTGACCGTGGAGACCGAGAACGGCACGTCGAGGATGTTCTGCTCGCGGCGCTGCGCGGTGACGATGATGCGCTCCATGAAGCCGTCTTCGGCCTCGGCGTCGTCCTGCGCGAAGGCGGCAGGCCCGCCGACGCCACCGGTCAAAGCCAGCGCGGATACACCCAGCAGGAGCATTTTCGCGTATCGGTTCATCAACTTCCTCCCTCGCGCCGACATCGTATCGGCGTCTGTTTTTTACGAGACTGAGCGAGTAACTTAGGTTGGCCGGGGGTCCGTCACAAATCATAGTTTTTCATAGATCACATGAATCGATCTAATGCGAAAACTCCTGGAATTCCGGGGTTTTTCGGCAAAAAATAGCGTTTTGGGAACTGCGTCATGCCACCCGATCAACCCGCCGCCAACCGCACCGTTTTGCTCACCGGCGCCGCCTCCGGACTGGGCGCGCACACGGCGCTTCTGGCCGCCCGCCGGGGGCATACCGTCTTCGCCGGCGTGCGCGACCGTGCCGCACTCGATAAGAGCGAAACCGGCGCCCGCTTCCAGTCCTTGGGCGTCACACCCGTAACCCTCGATGTTCTCCACGAGGCGTCGATTGACCGCGCGGTATCGACGGTGGTGGAGGCAGCCGGCGGTCTCGACGTTCTGGTATGTTGCGCCGGTATCGCCGCCCGGGGCGCCCTTGAAGACATGCCCATGGAC
>JAKSBY010000169.1 GCA_022360855.1 Sphingomonadales bacterium
CACCTGATCCAATTGCGCCGTCACCTCCGCTCTTGCCTTGCGTTCGTCCACCTCGGCCATGGCCCTTTGGATGATGACCTCCGAAAAGCGCTGGATCGCCGCCTTGGTTTCGGCGTCGTTCGCAAACTTGCTGATCGACTGAATGATCTGGTCGGGATTTGCGGACAGAAAGAAGACCAGTTTCTTGCCTGCGCGGACGGTTTCGATGTCCTGAGCCGCGTTATACTCAACCAGGATGGAATCGCGTATCGATGGACTGTCAAAGCCTGGCGCAAAGCGAACGCGCTTCCAGCGGTGTAAGGCCGCCGTTAGTTGCTTGTCGGTCGTGTTTTCATCAAGTGCCAACCTTAGATAGGCTTCCTGTCCCGCCTTGAGCGCCTCGATCAGCCGTTCGCGCATGGCATCTCGCGCGGCGCCGGTCGCGCCGTCCGGGTCTTCTGATATGTTTCCGAAGAGGGCGTCGACGGCCTCGGCCAGATACCAGCCACTGTTATAGCGGGCCTCACTGAGATGGGTACCGGCGGACACGTTGATACGGATATAGCCGTTGTCCTGGCCGTTGGTGACCTTAAGATAGTAGGTCTCTTCGACGTTCATCGGGCCCGATGAACAACACGCCAGCACCATGCTTGCCAGCCCGGCCAAGCAGGCGCGCGCGCATGAGCAAGCCTTGATTGGCATTTTCGTTACCCCCATTGGCACAGCCGATGTGGCTAGCAGCCTCCCGAAAAGCAGGCGAGAGAAATGCCACTCTGAAATTCTACCTTAAGTCTATAAAATTTGAAAGCGCCGTACGGTTGCCGCTGGTGAGTGCCGTCCACTCAGCGCACGCATCAAAAGGACGTTCCACGCCCGCCATCCGGTAGCCCAAACACATCCCGCTCAAGCCCATCCGGGAAGCGTTCGCGCCCGATCACCTTGCCGCCGAGCTTGAGCGCCAGCTTTCGGGCCGCTTCGTTGTCGTCGTTCATGTGGGTTTCGACCAAATCCCAGCCGAGGGTCTGGTAGGCGAAGGCGATGGCGGCGCGGGAGGCTTCCAGAGCGAATCCCTTGCGGCGCGCCGCGGGCGCGATCCACCATGTGAGTTCGGAGCGCGGCCAGCCTTCGGGCCAGAACAGGCCGGCGCAGCCGATCATGGCGCCCGAGGCCCGCTCTTCCAGCGCCCAGCGGCCGTAGCCTCTGATCTGCCAGTGGCCGAGATCGATGGCAAGCTGCCGCCATGCCTGG
>JAKSBY010000232.1 GCA_022360855.1 Sphingomonadales bacterium
GGCGGTCCGCAGATTGGGAGGTTGCTGGAACAGCTGAACATAGAATCGAACTTTGTCGACGGGCTCAGGGTGACAGACAGCAAAACCATGGACGTGGTGGAGATGGTTCTGGGCGGACTGGTCAACAAAGAAATCGTATCCCTTATCAACAAGAACCAGGGCCGTGCAGTCGGCATCTCCGGAAAGGACGGCCGCTTGATTCGGGCCCGAAAATTGCGGGTGAAGCCGAAGGATTCCGACTCCGACGAGGAGATCGATATCGGCCAGGTAGGAGAAGTTGCCGCGATCAATACGGAAGTACTGGACATCATGAAGGACAGTGACATCATCCCGGTAATCGCTCCTATAGGTACCGACGAATCTGGAGACAGCTACAATATCAACGCCGACTCTGTGGCCGGAGAAATCGCCCAGGTCATGGATGCCGAAAAGCTGATGCTGCTAACCAACGTTGCCGGGGTCCAGGACGAACAGGGCAATGTACTTACCGGTCTCAGCATCAAGCAAGTTGACCGCCTTATTGCCGATAACACCATACAGGGAGGCATGCTGCCCAAGGTCGAATGCGCACTCAGCGCCGTGAAGGGCGGTGTACATAGCGCGCACATTGTCGATGGCAGGGTAGAGCACGCGGTACTGCTGGAAATCTTCACGGACGAAGGTGTTGGCACCCTGATAACAGAACATGGTCTGAACAAAGACTAGTGCTCGGTCAAGCTTATATTTACGGGTTCAGCGTTTCCGTGGTGTTCGGCAGCGAGGCGCAGTGCGCTGACAATGGCCGCACCCTTGGCAAGCGCTGCAACGAAGCTGACGGGCACCACGGGAGCGCCCGATGGGTTGGTCTGTCAACGCCCATGGACTGCGTTGCGCCTCTTGGCAAGGGTGTGGCCATTCCCGGCAAGGCGCGCCTTGCCATGAACGTTGACAGGCCAACTGAACCTGCAAATATAAGCTTGACCGAACACTGAATCCTATGTCTGCAAACGCCGCCGTGGAAAACAGCCCCAAGATGTCCCGCAAGGACCAGATTCTGCAGGCCCTGGCGCGCATGCTGGAAACCGCCCCCGGAGAACGCATCACTACCGCAGCCCTGGCCAAAGAGGTCGGGGTTTCAGAGGCCGCCCTGTATCGTCATTTTCCCAGCAAGGCCCGCATGTTCGAAGGCCTGATCAAGTACATCGAA
>JAKSBY010000205.1 GCA_022360855.1 Sphingomonadales bacterium
AGGCGACGCCCTAGGGCCGGCGGTGGACTTCAAGGAGCAGAGCGCCGGCCCGAAAGTCATGGCGATCCATGGCTATGGCGCCGGCGCCTTCCGCATATCCGGCAAGCGCTATATCGGCCCGGCCATCGTTATGGCCGATGCGGTGCATGCGGCAGGTGTGGCCACGCTCGCCGAGTTCTCGGAAGATCATCTGGCCCCGATCTTCTCCGCCGAGCCTGCGATCGAGCTATTGCTGATCGGTTGCGGACCGACGATCACGCCGCTTGCGCCCGAGCTGGAGCAAGGGCTTTCCGCCCGGGATCTCGCCTTCGACCTCATGGACACCGGCGCGGCTGCGCGCACCTATAACGTCCTCCTGATGGAGGGCCGCCGGGTCGCCGCCGTCCTGTTCCCCGTGGAATAAGAAAGGCCGGGGCAGGGCCCCGGCCTTCCGCGGTCTCCAAAACCGTTAGATCAGGAGATTCTGTACAGGCTCTGTGCCGCGACCATGGCATAGAGCATGGGAATCGACAGCATGGTGTTGGTGCGCGAAAACAGCATGGCCTTGCGCGCCGCTTTGGGCTTCTCGTCTGCCTCGGCCTCGACGATGCCGAGCGCCACTTTCTGGTTTGGCCAGATGACGAACCAGACGTTGAACCACATGATGAGGCCGAACCACATGCCAAAGCCGATCATCGTATGGCCTTGCACGCCGCCGCCAGCCCCGAGCGTCAGCCCCTCGACCAGGTAGCCGTTCATCCACGCCAGTAACAGGCCGAAGATGACCGTCGCCATGGCGCCCCAGCGGAACCAGAACAGCGCCTCAGGCGCGATGTGTTTGCCGATGGCCGGCTTCTGCTCGTCGGGTATCTTCGGCATGGTCGGGATCTGAACGAAGTTGAAATACCATAGAAGCCCAATCCACATGACGCCGGACAGAACGTGAAGCCAACGGATGATAAACGCCGCAAAATCGTGACCGAATTCCATTTGACCCTCCCTTGCGGCTAACCGGCGATGACCGGCACGAGCAGGACCACGATAACGGTCAAGACGATGCCGGCGATAACGGTGTTCGGGAGGGACTCGAGAATCTTACCCACTATTTTTCTCCATTAATCTCAGCCCTTTACGCGTATTGAGTTTGACGCCATGCCGTCATAACACAGGGGCGAAGCCAGCGAAAGAGAAGCCGGATGGCAGCCGACAGGAACGACGATCCTGCGACCGATGCGGAGGAATGCCGCAGGATCCTGCGCGCGCACGACCATGACCGCTATCTGACGGCGCTCTTCGCCGGCGCGAAACCCCGGCGCAGGCTCATGGCGCTCTACGCCTTCAATTTCGAGATCGCACGGATTCGCGAGACCGTATCGGAAAGCCTCCTCGGCGAGATCCGCCTGCAATGGTGGCAGGAGACTATCGAGGGGATTTACGGCGGCGATGTGCGCGCTCATGCCGTTGCCCGCGAGTTGGCTCATGCGCTCGGCGAGGCGGCCGTGCCCAAGGCCTTGTTCGACAAGCTGATCGAAGCCCGCCGGGCCGACCTTTACGACGAGACGGTCAAGAGCTTTGAAGATCTGGAAGCCTATTGCGAGCAAACCGGCGGCGCATTGACGGAGACGGCTATTTGTTTCGCCGAGTGCGGCGATCGGCCGAAGGCACGCGAGGCCGCGCGCCATGTCGGCACGGCGTGGGCGATCACGGGCGTGGTCCGGGCGATCGGCCACCATATGCGGGAGGGGCGCAACGTCCTGCCCGACGAAGCCTATAGCGACGCCGGCCTCGCGCGGCACGACCTCGCCAGTTCCGAATGGCCGGACGAGCTCAAGGCGCAGGTCGCGGTAGCGGCCGACCGCGCGCGCGCGCGTCTCGCCGCCGCGCGGGAGCTGCGCGCCGCCGTCCCCAAGACGGCAGTCCCCGTAATGCTCCCGGCCGTTATCGCCGAGGACTATCTCCGCCGCCTCGACCGCGCCGGATTCGATCCCCTGCGCGCCGATTTCGCCGCCGGCGCTGTCCGCCGCCAGCTTCGTCTGTTCCGGGCAGCACTGACCGGCCGATACTGAAAAATAGCGGCGGGTCCCTCGCAAGCAGGAGAGTTATCTGCTAGGATCTCTACCGAAAGCTGTGTCATCACAGAAAAATGGGGGAGAAGATGGCGGACATCAAAAGCCAGACGGCGGCGCTCGAAGCCCGCCTCGCCGACAAGAAATCCTTGCTCGATGACCTCAGCAAGCTCATCACTTACCTGGAAGACAGCGAGAAGGTCGTCCTTGATCTGATCATCTATCTGCGCACCGGCCGGGTCCCGCCGCTGCCGTCCGAGGGCGGCGTCGAGTTCGGACTGATCCTCTACTGGCTCGACAATCCGCCCGCCGAGATCGAGAAGATACTGTCCGAACACCCGCTCCTGAAACTGCTGTGGGACGGCCTCAAGGAAATTGCGCCCAAGACGAAGATCACCAAGGCCGACTACGATTTTCTGATCAACAAGGTGGTCGACGAGGGCGGGGTGCCGGCACAGGACGGCACGCTCTACGGCTTCAGCCAGTATGAGCAGCTCGACTATCGCTGGGTCTTTGCGGCGCTCAATTACGGTCTTAATCTGACTGTCAACGAACTCCATCCCTTCGGCACCAACCCGTATCGCGGCGCTCTCAAGGCCAATTCCGATGGCCAGGTGAAGATCGCCATCCTCGGCGATTGGGGGACCGGAAAATGGCCGGACGGCGATACCGATGGCCCCGCGGTGCAGATCATGACCGAAGCCCGGGCTAAAAACCCGGATTACATCTTCCATCTCGGCGACGTCTACTACGCGGGTACCGACTGGCGCCCGCCGCCGGGCGAGGAACAGATGAATTTCATCGATCTCTGGGGGCCGTCGGCTCCCGAAACCTCCTTCACCCTCAATTCCAATCACGAAATGTATGGCGCCGCGTCCGGCTACTTCTCCGTCGCGCTGGCCGCTGGCGGCCCCTTCGCGCATCAGAACCAGACCAGCTATTTCGCGCTCACCTTCGGCAATTGGGTCATTATCGGACTCGATTCCGCCTATTACTGTGACACGCTGATGTATATGGAGGGCGGCCTCGGTGGTGCTGCGCATCCCGAGCAGGCGAACTTCATCAAGGGGCTGGACCTCGACGGCAAGCGGATCATGGTGCTGACGCATCACAACGGCCTCAACTTCGCCGGCAGCCAGGTACTCGACCTTTGGAAGGAGCTGCACATGGCGCTCGACCACCGCGACCCGGACTACTGGTATTGGGGCCATATCCATGACGGCATCGTCTATAACGGCCATTCCGCCTCGGGCACGCATTCGCATGCCCGCTGTGTCGGCCACTCGGCGATTCCTTATGGCGAGGCCTGGGGTCTCGAAAACAGCCATCGAGTCGACTATTACGCCCACACCCGGCGCTCGCCGGGCTCCAAGACCGACCCGCGCGTGCTCAACGGCTACGCCATTATCCGGCTGACGGAAAACGACATCTTCGAGGAGTTTTACGAGCAGGGTAATCCCAACCCGGTCTGGCCCGGGCAGGGGTAGCGGCACGATCCTTCATTGAAATCGACGTCCGGCCGGCCACCGCGGCGGCTCTTGCCCCGGCCGGCCTCGGCGCGGCGTGCAGATTTTAACGGAGTGTTAACCCACCCGGCCCACAGTTGCCGCCTCCACCCATGCTTGAGCGAGGCGACGTATGAGCAGTCTTCTAGATGTAATCGGCGGGCCCGCGGCCGTCGAGGTCGCGGTCGGGATTCTCTATAAGAAGATCAGTGCCGATCCGGCGATCAATCATTTCTTTTTCGATATCGACATGGCGGCGCAGCATCGCAAGATGAAGCACTTCCTCACGCTGCTGCTCTCCGGCGCGGCGCACAATGCCGAGGCCTATATGCGCTCCGCCCATGCCAACGCCGTCGCCCAGGGTCTGAATGACGATCATTTCGACCGCGTCGCAGGCCATCTGCAGGCGACGCTCGAAGAGCTCGGCGTGCCCGCCGACGTGGTTGACCAGATCATCTCCGCAGCCGCCAGCCTCCGGGACCCTGTTCTGGGCCGGGTCGCCGCGGAGGCGCAACAAGCCTGATCGTTACTCGGCGGCCACCGGCGGTCGTTGCGCCGCCAGCCAACCGTCAATTCCGGTGAGCGCCCGGGCCGCCATGGCCGGCTTGCGGGCGCGTTTGGGCAAACGCTCGCCCAAGGGCGGGAAAAGCCCGAAATTGACGTTCATGGGCTGGAAGGTCTTGGCATCGGCGCCGCCGGTGATATGGCCGAGTAGCGCGCCGAGCGCCGTGGTTGCGGGCGGGGCGGGCAGGGCAACGCCATTCCGCTCGGCCGCGCCAAACCGTCCGGCAATCAGTCCGATGGCGGCCGATTCCACATAGCCTTCGACGCCGGTGATCTGTCCGGCAAATCGCAGCCGCGGCAGGGCCTTCAGTCGGAGCCGGTCATCGAGCAGTTTCGGGCTATTGAGGAAGGTATTACGGTGGAGCCCGCCGAGCCGGGCGAATTGCGCGTCCTGGAGCCCTGGGATCATGCGGAAGATGCGAGCCTGCTCGCCATACTTCAGCTTGGTCTGGAAGCCGACCATATTATAGAGCGTGCCGAGCGCGTTATCCTGGCGCAGCTGCACGACTGCGTAGGGCTTTTCCGGTGAATTGGGATTGGTCAGCCCGACCGGCTTCATCGGCCCGTAACGCAACGTCTCCGGCCCGCGCTCCGCCATCACCTCGACCGGCATGCAGCCCTCGAAATAGGGAGTCGACGTCTCCCAGTCGCGGAATTCGGTTTTATCGCCTTCCATGAGCGCTGTGATAAAGGCGCGGTAGCCCGCCTCGTCCAGTGGGCAGTTGATGTAGTCGGCGCCATCTCCCTTATCATAGCGGGACTGGAACCAGGCGGTGCCGAAATCGATCGAGTCTTTGTAGACGATGGGCGCAATGGC
>JAKSBY010000017.1 GCA_022360855.1 Sphingomonadales bacterium
CGCCCGCATTCGGGCGCAGGAAGCGAATATTGCCTATTTCGAAGGCCAGCTTGCCGCCCGCCGCGGCGACTTCGCGACCGCCATGGCCAAGGCCAAGCGCAACGCCGAGCTTGTGGACCCGGATCCCAATCCGCGCAAGCTCGAACCCTATCATGACCTGATGGGTCTGATCGCATTGCGCCAGGGCGAGTTCGCGAAGGCGGTCGAGCATTACGAGCAGGCCAATCCCGGCTTCATGTATTCCCGCTATCATCTGGCGCTGGCGCTGGAAGGTGCGGGCGAGGCCGAGCGCGCCCAGGCGCTGTTCCGCGAGGTCGGCGAATGGAATTTCAATTCCGTCGGCTTCGCGCTGGTGCGCCGTGATGCCTTGAGCAAGGCCGGCGAGGTGTAAGCCGCGTTGCCCCCTCACCCCGGCCCTCGCCCCGCGGGGGAGAGGTAGGAGCGGCGAAGCCGCGGAGGGTGAAGGGGCTATCGCGTCTCGACCAGCGCCAATTGAAGACTCGCGATATCGGCGGCCGGTAGTCCCTCCGGGTCTTCAGTCGCGATTGCGATCAGCCGCGCCTGCGAGGTGCCCTCCGACAGGTGCCGCCAGGCGCGGCGCATGCGCAAGTCGAGCTTGGACGCGGTCAGGCTGCCGCCGATATTGTAGACCCGATAGACGTGCCGGATGCGGTCGGTATCGCGGAGTACGTATTTGTCGTGTGTGACCTCGTGGCAGGAGCCCTCCGCGCAGACCTTGGGCCGCTCCCTCAAGACCAGCATCCAGTTGCCGCCGCCCGACAGGTCAATTCCTGCGCCGCTGATCTTGTCCGCCCGCGACCGCGCTTCGGCGACAAACGCCGCGATGCGCTCGTTACCACGCGCGTATTCGACAAGGGTCCAGGTGCCACCCGTCGTGGAAGCTCGGGGCGACCAGTCGCCGACATAGCTCTGTTGGGTCCAGCCCATCGGGGAGGCGGGCAGGACGAGCGCCGGCGCTTGCGCCTGAACGTCGCCGGCGTCGCGGAGCAGTACCGGCGGTGCAGCCATGACCGCGGCCGCGAGCAAGGCCGGCAGAATCGGCGCATAGGCCCGGCCGAGGGGCGCGCCCGCATTTGCGAGCCCGGCGGCGGGCTCGCGTTCGGGCTGAAGCTTGTGGAAGACGAAAAACAGAATCGCGAAACTCACGGCCAAGGCCGGCAGTGCAAAGTAGCCGTGCCCGGCGAGGTCGAGCTCCGAACCGGTCACGTAGTCATAGGCGATGATGCCGCTGACCCGAATGCCGTTGGCGACGATGCCCAGCACCCCGCCCAATGCCGTCAGCATGGCGATCCGCCACCATCGCCGGTAAAGCAAAAGGCCGAGTGTCAGCCCGAGGAACAGCCCCATCAGCAGATAGGGCAGTCCGGCGCACTCGTCGATCACCACATAGCGCTGCGCGCCCACATAGATTCGGAACCCCTCATTCTGAAACGGGATCCCCGTAAAGAAGGCGAAGGTCTTGGCAAAGCCGATGACCGTGTATTTCAGGGGCGTCAACAGGAAGGTGCCGGTAGGAACCAGAAAGACGAGCAGCGTAAGAAACGTCGCAACCATGCGAAAGGATGGCCAGCCGAGCGCCGCATAGACGGTCGCGCAGATGCCCGCCACCAGCGCGAAATGCCGCGCTTCGGCCATGTTCATAAGGTCGCCGGCCAGCCACAGCGCCGCACAAGCGCCGGCGGCAACAACGCCGAGCGCACTTCCGGTCAGCGCCAGCGCGCTGAACCGCGCCCGATGGTGCCACATGAGATAGGCCAGGGTCGGCAACGCGACCCAGGCGATCTGATAGGTGTCGGAGCTGTTCCAGATGGAAACGGCATGCGCAACCGTTTCCGCATGGGCACTCAGCATGGCCGTCGACGCGAGCGCCAGGGCGGCAAGCACGGTCCAGCGCGCCGCCGTGGGCCGGCCCGTCGCCGAGGCCTTTACCGGGGCGGTGAGCGTTTGGGTGCGGATGGTCATGTCGATGCCGGTGTCTCGGACCCCGGCTGGGCGCGCGGACTTTCCGCTTCGATCCGCAGAAACGGCGCCAGGAGCACGCGGTCCAATCGTGCCGAGCGTTCGTCACGGAGGTATTCGAGCCCGATGACCCGCGCGGCGTCCTGCTCCGGCGTGGAGCGCCGATAAGTCCCAAACATCCGGTCCCAGACCGTCAGGAGTTGACCGAAATTACTGTCGGTTTCGCGGCGCGCGGCGGAGTGATGAACGTTGTGAAAGGCTGGCGTGACGATAAACAAACGCAGCCAGCGGTCGGTGTGCGGTGGAACCGCGAGATTGCTGTGGGCGAAGAGCGCATCGACCGAGGCGAGCACCGTGAAGACCGCTACGGCCAGCGGTGGAACGCCGACTGCGAGCGTGACGGCACTTATCGTCAGCCCGCCGATGAGGGCTTCGATGGGGTGGTGGCGTTCGGCGGTCGTGAAATCGGCGCCGGTGTCCGAATGATGTACGAGATGCAGCCGCCACAAGAACGGCACGCCGTGTAGCAGGCGGTGCTCGCAGTATTTGCCGGCGTCGATAGCGAGCATGCCGGCCACGACAGCGAGCCAAAACGGCACATCGACGATGTTCAGAAGTCCGATGCCTGAGCGTGCGGCCTCCTGCGCCACCAGGAATGCCGAAACCGGCGCCAATATCCGTACGAGCCCGAGGTTCAGGACGAGGAGGCTGAGATTGGTCGTCCAGCGGCGGTCGAGCCGTTCCGACTGCTGCCGCAGCGGCAGGAACAGCTCGGCGACGGCAAACGACGCCATCGCCCCAAAAAACACATAGGACTGAAGAGCCCAGATCGACTCATGCATGGTGGAGACCCGGCTTGGGATCGCCGTCCGAAGCGTCGCCTCGGACGGCGATCCTAAGGACCGTGTTTACGCCTAGCGCTTGCGCCGCGCGATCCACACGCCGGCGATGACGCCCGCGGCCACAAGGCCGGCAACGCCGCCGCTCACCGGGGTTTGGACGCTCAGGGCGGTCTGCGCCTGGGCGGCCGTTGTCAGTGCCAAAAGCACGGCGCTGACGGATGTCGCATACTTGAAGATCGAGTTCATTGAGACCTCCTCAGATTGGAATGCTCA
>JAKSBY010000413.1 GCA_022360855.1 Sphingomonadales bacterium
GCCGGGACGTCGCTGTGGGGATCGAGGGCGACGAGATGCGGCGTGCGCAGGATCACCTCGCCGACCGCGTTGCGTTCCACCGCGTCGGCCGCTTTGTTGGAGAGATCGCCGGTGTCGATCACATGCTCCACCGATTGCACCTCCACCGGCAGCTCGTCGGTGTTGAGCTTCATCTTGTAACGCTTGCCCTTTTCCAGGGGCTTGCGGCCGAGCCAGAAGACCTGCGCGCGGAACACGTCGGTCTCCACCGGTGGCTGGGCCTCGTGGCTGGCAAGCGCGCCGCGTTCGATAAAGAGCTGTTCGTCCAGCGTGATGCCGACGGAGTCGCCGGCCGCAGCCTCGGTCCTGATCGCGGTATCGGTTTGTGGCCAGGTCTCGATGCTTTTGACCTGTGCGGTTTTGTTGGCGGGCGAAAACAGCAGCGTATCGCCGACCTTGAGCCGGCCCGATTCGATGCGCCCGGCGACAATCCGGCGCTGGTCGAATTTGTAGACATCCTGAACCGGGAATCTGAGGTGCTGATCCACCGGCTTGGTCACCGATTCGAAACTGTCCAGCGCCTCGACGAGCGTGGGGCCGTCGAACCAAGCCAGCTTGTCTCCGGCCTGGGCGACGTGATCGCCTTCCCGCGCCGAGGCCGGGATCACGAAGGTGGGTTCCACGCCGATGCTCTCGAGATAGCCGCGATACTCCCGGTCGATGGCCTCGAAGCGGGCCTGATCGTAACCGATGAGGTCCATCTTGTTGACTACGACGACGATCTGCCGGACGCCGAGGAGGTGCAACAGATAGCCGTGCCGGCGGGACTGCTCCTGCAGCCCTTCCTCCGCGTCGATGACCAGCACGGCGGCGTCCGAGGCAGCCGCGCCGGTGACCATGTTTTTCAGGAACTCTTTGTGTCCCGGCGCGTCGATAATCACATAGCCGCGCTTTTCGGTCTTGAACCATATTTGACTGGTGTCGATGGTGATGCCCTGGTCGCGCTCGGCCTGCAGCGCGTCCATCAGGAACGACCATTCGAAGGGCATGCCCCGGCGGTCGCACATGGCCTTGATGGCTTCGAATTTGCCGTCGGGCAGCGAGCCCGTGTCGTGGAACAGACGGCCGACCAGGGTCGACTTGCCGTGGTCGACATGGCCGACGATGACGATCTTGAGCTGATCCGTAGTGTCCATGCCGGCCTCCCTACATGTAGCCTTCGGCGCGCAGGCGCTCGAAGGAATCTTCGCTTTCGTGGTCCATGGCGCGGCCGGCGCGCTCGGGCACGCGGGTCGTCTCCAGCTCCGCGATGATCTCGGGGATGGACGTCGCCGTGCTGGCCACCGGGAAGGTGATGTCCTTATCGCCGAGGGAGCGGTAGCGCTTGCCGTCCCTAGCGAAATAGAGCGGGATCAGGGGGATGCCCTCGCGCATCGTATAGCGCCAGATATCCACCTCGGTCCAATGCAGGAGCGGGTGGATGCGGATATGGGTACCGGGGGGATAGTCGGTCTTGAACTGGTCCCAGAACTCCGGCGGCTGGTCGCGGAAGTCCCAGGCGCCCGATTGCCCGCGCGGGCTGAACACGCGCTCCTTGGCCCGTGTGCCTTCCTCGTCGCGGCGGATGCCGGCGATCAGCCCCTGAAAGCCGTGCTCGGCGACGAACGCCTTGAGGCCGGCGGTCTTACGCGCGGCCGAGCGGGTAGCCGGCGGCAGCGAGGGGTCGATCTCCTCGATCGGCGGGCAGGCGCCGCGCATGAAATTGAGGCCCCATTCCTTCGCGTATCGGTCGCGGAATGCGTACATCTCCGGGAACTTCTTGCCCGTATCCACATGGATCACCGGGAACGGCACATGGCCGAAAAACGCCTTCCTGGCGAGCCAGATCATGACGTTGGAATCCTTGCCCAGCGACCAGAGCAGCGCCAGCTTGTCGATCTTGTTGAACGCCTCGCGCAGAATGTAGACCGACCGGCTTTCCAATTCGTCCAGATTGCTCATGCTTCTCGTCTCTTGACCGTTAAAAACCCGCGCGGAGGATCGTCCGGCGCGGGGTGCGTTGCTCGTCTCCCGAGAACGGCGCTTAGGTAATCAATGCTGACCTGAAAGAAAAGCCATTAAGGCTTGCGCGCGGGGCAAAAAAATCTATCAGGAAGGCGTGAGCATGAAGGTCTTGGTTACGGGAAGCGCCGGCCATCTCGGCGAGGGGCTGATGCGAACGCTCGGCGCCCACGGGCACGAGGCCGTCGGCCTCGATCTGTTGCCGGGCCCGTTCACGCAGCAGGTCGGTTCGATCACGGATCGGGCCTTCGTGCGCGAGGCCCTTGAAAGTGTCGATGCGGTGCTGCATACCGCCACGCTCCACAAGCCGCATGTGGCGACCCACAGCAAGCAGGACTTCGTCGACACAAACGTCACGGGCACGCTTGTGCTCCTGGAGGAGGCCGTCGCTGCCGGCGTCTCGCGCTTTGTCTTCACGAGCACCACGAGCGCCTTTGGCGCCGCGCTGACGCCGCCCGCGGGCGCGCCCGCCGCATGGATTGACGAGACGGTCAGGCCCGTGCCCAAGAACATCTATGGCGTGACCAAGACCGCGAACGAGGATCTCTGCGAGCTCTTTCACCGCAAGCATGGGCTGAGTTGCCTAATTCTGCGCACCTCGCGGTTCTTTCCGGAGGAAGACGACAACAAAGCGGTCCGCGAGTCCTTTGCCGATATGAACGCCAAGGCCAACGAGTTCCTGTTCCGACGCGTCGACCTGGAAGACGCGGTCTCGGCGCATGTCGCCGCGTTGGCGCGGGCGCCGGAGATCGGCTTCGCGCGCTACATCGTCAGCGCGACGACGCCGTTTGCGCCGGATGACATGGCCGCGGTGCGCGCCGATCCCGCCACCGTCGTTACCGACCGGTTTCCGCAATTCGCGGAGATCTACCGCGAGCTTGGATTCAAGATGTTCGCAAGCATCGACCGGGTCTATGTCAACGAAAAGGCGCGCACCGAACTGAGATGGCGGCCCAAATACGACTTTGGCTTGATTCTGGAGCATCTCGCCGACGGCGCGCCCATCGGCAGCGACCTCGCGCGCACCGTCGGCATCAAGGGCTACCACCAGGGCCGCTTCGCCGACGGCCTCTATCCGGTCGAAAGCCCAAGCTGAACCGCCGGGCGTGAAAGCCGCCGTCTATAACACGGCAGCGGATCACTACGACGCAGCACCGGATGCGGCAGCGACCGGGAGCGGCGCGCTGTGGACGCTCGCCCGCAAGCAGCATTAGGCGGCGTGTTCCGTGACCAGTCTTCCGGATTTTTCGATTCGAATATGCCAAGCGGCCATATGGCATGGACCGAAACAAACAGGATAGGGCTTTCGGCTGAAATCGGCTCAAGGAACTCCTGAGATTCAACGAATTCGCTATAGCGCGGATTATAGTAGCCAAGATAGATTTTCTTTCCGCTTGCAGCATGCGCGCGGCCAAGGTTGGTCATAACCTTTTCCAACACTTCGGGCCGGAACGGATTGAACATAAAAATCGCGAGGTTTTCGTCGGGAAATTGATATTCAGCCGCATCGACCAAAATTGATTCGATGCATCTGCACTTCTGCCGAGAACTGTTGAATGACTGAATATTGCTGAGGCAGGTTTGGTGCAGTTCCTCAGAAAACTCCAGTCCGACGATGCGTTTGAAATTAAATTCCGACGCGCAAAACAGTGGGCGTCCCTTGCCTGAGCCGATGTCGACGAAGACGAAATCGCTGACATCCGCCGGCAGCACCGACAGGAACCGCCGCAACACCGACTTCGGTGTGCAATAGTAACCCTCAGCGAATTTCCGATTTTCGCTCTGGATATACATCTGGTTGACGGGAATGCCGTCGGCGGTGTCGATGTTTCGGCGACGGTCAAAGCGCTCCTCGTGGTACTCGTAAATCTGAAGCACTATGTTTCGCAGGACGAGTCTCACGGTGACGACGGTCCCGTAATCCCTGATTGAATGCCATACCCTGTTTATCAGCGAACTCAACGTGTCCCCCGGCCTGATGTTCGGGCCTTTGCGGGTTGGTCGAAGGCGCGCCTAGTTGCTCGATTCAATCAAAACGGTTCTTGGCGCTAACCAATGAACAAAAGCAGCTGAATAAATCTAACGTTATGAGAGAATTTATTATAAATGGCACAATCTATACGACAATGCCTCGGTGATTCAACTCTTCCGAATCCTTCAGGGGTTGATGGCCTTTCGTTTCGAGGCCGCAGCGACACGGGCTTGACTAGCCCGCGATCCGGCGTTTCAGGTCTTCGACGATCCGGCCCGCCGTTTTGCCGTCCCAAAGGTCGGGCTTTTGGCCCGTGGGCCAGTCGCCGGCGAGGATGCGGTTGACCTGGTCGAGCAACTCGGCGGGCCGGGTCAGCCGGTTGGTGCCCTGCTCGATGGTGATCGGCCGCTCGGTATTCTCGCGCAAGGTCAGGCAGGGGATGGAGAGATAGGTGGTTTCCTCCTGGATGCCGCCGGAATCGGTGATCGCCAGCCGGGCGTTCGATACCAGGCTCATGAAGCGTATGTAATTGACCGGCTCGATGAGGTGGATGCCGGCTGCGGATTCCAATCGCTCCTTGAGCCCGAATTCGTCGAGTTTTTTGGCGGTGCGCGGATGCACCGGAAACACGAGCGGCAGTTTCTCGGAGGCGGCGACGATCTGCCCGACGATGGGTTCCAGCGCGTCGGCCGTATCCACGTTGGAGGGGCGGTGCAGGGTGATCACACCATACGCGCCGACTTCGAGCCCCATCGCCGCCGGTGCATCGTCGGCCTCGATGGCCGGGCGCATCAGCTCGTAGGAATCGATCATGATATTGCCGACCCGGGTGATCCGCTCCTGGGCCACGCCCTCGGCCCGCAGGTTTTCGTCGGCATCGGGCGACGGTGTCCATAGCACATCGGCGATGGCGTCGGTCACCATGCGGTTGATCTCTTCGGGCATCCTGCGGTCGCGGCTCCTCAAGCCCGCTTCCAGATGGGCAACCGGGATCCAGAGCTTGGTGCCGACCATGCTGCAGGCGGCCGTCGGGTTGACGTCGCCCACCACCACGATCCAGTCGGGCCGATCCTCAAGAGCGATCTTCTCATAGGCGATCATCACGCTGCCGGTCTGTTCGCCGTGGGTGCCGCTGCCGATGCCGAGATGGTGATGCGGCCGCGGCATTTTGAGATCGCGGAAAAAGTCGTCGGACATGTTGGGATCGTAGTGCTGCCCGGTGTGAATGATCTGCGGCGCGCACCAATCTTCGCCGGCGAGCGCGTGGTAGAGCGGCGCCACCTTCATGAAGTTCGGGCGCGCGGCGGCGATGAGATGGACGACGGTTTTCGCAGACATCGCAAATCCTCAAAAGCTGCCGCACTGGCTCCCGAGAGCGGACCGGCGTCCGAGCCTATTCACCCGCGGTGCTGCCGGCATAGCCGGAATTGAATTTGGGTATTTGAATCGGTTGAGGTTTCATGACATGCGCGGGCAGACTTCGCGCGACGATCCCGTAGGTGATAACGACTATCGCAAGGATGTGGTAGTATAAATCGAAGGTGGCGAGGTTGAGGAACGCGCCGCCGACGCCAAATCCGACCAGACTCGTTTGCAACATGGGCGCAAGTTCCTTTGCCCAGCTCAGTTCGGGGTAATCTCGACTGAGCCGGATGATCGTCCCGCAGGCAAAAAATGCGGTCGCCGCGGTCAAGATGAACAGGAAAAACCCGACATAGCCGTGTTCGCCCAGGACCTCGAAATAGATCGAGTGAACAGCCCGGCC
>JAKSBY010000495.1 GCA_022360855.1 Sphingomonadales bacterium
ACAGCCTGTACAAGAAAATGGAGTATGCTTCGTCTCATCAGACCTCTACCCATCAATAGACATTCCGAAAGCTTGCTATTTGCGTCCATCCCATACATGAATATCTATGCCGTGAGGCGAGAATACGACAACCGGCGCTTGTATTTTTCTCGACAGATCGAAGTAACCTCTACCTCTCACTTGAATATTTCTGCGGGCAAAGCGGGCGGTTAGTGGCCGGACCGCAATCACAGTAGCTACAATATTGTCGGGTGGCTCCAAAGGGTTCCCGCCAAATGCACCGCCGTCGGGATTGAGGCCAAAAGGCGGATTAATATTCGAATTGGTAATTTCAAACCCCGGCTCGGTGCGGAAGAACAGGAACGAACGCCCAGGGTTGAACAAGATAAAATTTCCGACATCTTCGTTCGCAAACCTCGACTGCTGTCCTTCAGCGATCAGTGGCGAGTTGTAGGCCCTAAGCTTGGATCGGGCCTGACTCGCGGCTTGGCTCAGGGCTTGGGCAAAGCCTGCCCTGAATTCACTCGGTGCGTCCGGGAATAGAGTGTTTGCTACCTCCTCGGTACTGGTATCGACGGGGAATACATGTGTCGCTATTCGGTCCTGCCCGCCATCGTCCGACGCCTGTGCAGTTGCTCTTCCGCCGATGCTTCCTGCAACCGTCCTACAGAAAATAACGTATTGGCCACAGTCAGTAGCGCTTACCATTCCTGACGGATCCCGACCATTGACCGGGTCATTTCCGATATAGGCATACATATTCATGTTGTCGCCGTAGCCAACGGGATCGCTCTGGAGGAAACGGCCTAAGACCGGCGAATAATATCGCGCACGGTAGTAATAAAGCCCCGTTTCTGGGTCGATCCTGCGGCCGGTGAAGCGATAGGGCGAACCGCTGGCCCCTTCCGACCCAGATTGCCCATAGCCCGAGTAGGTGTAGACATCGACAAGAACACCTGCTGTGTCGGTCATGGCAATGACGCTTCCCAACCAATCAACGTGAAAATACTCTTTGGTGTTCAGATGCGCGCCTTCATACATCACGACCGGCTCGTCGGCGGCTGGTCCATAGACATAGCGTCGTAAAATGCCTCCATTACCGTCGTACTCAAGAATCTCCTCCATCTGATCACTCAGGAACGACGTGACGTTGCCATCGACGGTTTTTGATGAGCGCCTACCAACCGGGTCATAGGCGTAGGTGGCATCTACGCCGGGCCCGATGGCGGTTTTCAGGCGGTTCTCCACGTCGTAGGCGTATTCCCACACTCCGTCGCCGGTCAGCGAGCCGTTGCCGTCATAGCTCAGCGTATAGGGCAGGACGTTGGGATTGACCGCGGCATATTGGTTGAGCCCGTTGGGGGTGTAGCTCTCGGTCTTGTCGCCCGCCGGGGTCCAGGCATAGGCCGAATTGCTGACCGTCTTGGTCGTCACCTGGTTCGCCTTGTTGTAGTTGAAGGTGAAGGTGACGTCGTTCGTGGTGCCCGACAGGTTATGGGTCAGCGAATCCAGGGCCGAGTCCGCCTCGAAGGCGTAGCTTGTGACGAGCCCGTTCCCAAGGGTGACGGATGTACGCCGGGCGAGGTCGTCATAGGCGTAGGTGGCGAGCGCCGTGGTCCCGTTCTCCTTGATCGTCGTCACCCGGTTCACCGCGTCGTAGGCGTAGACGAAGTAATTGGTGTCCGGATGGGTGATCCGGGTGCGGTTGGACGCCTTGTCGTATTGGTAGGAGATGACGCGCGGCCCGGCGGACGGGCCGTCGTCGGTGGCCGAAGTCAGCCGCCCGGCGTCGTCATACACATAGTCGATGACGTGGCTCGAATCGGTGAACTTCACTTGGGTCTGGCGGCCCAGCTTGTCATAGGCGTAAGCGACCGCCTTGTCGGCGCCCGGCGTCTTCTGGGTAATGCGCTGGAGCGCGTCATAGGTGCTGGTAATAGTTTGGCCGGCGCGCGTGCGTAACGATAGTACGTTGCCGTTTTTGTCGTAGGTAAAGGATTCGTAGTCCGACGCGTTGGACTGCCCGGCCGTGGTCGGGCTCGGGAACTGGGTTTTCTCCAGCCGGTCGTGGCCGTCATAGAAATAGTCGGTCCGGTTGCCGTTGGCGTCGGTGACCGAGGTCTGCTGGCCATTGTCCGAATAGGTATAGGTGGCGTAGTCCTGCACGAGCGCCGTGCCGTGGGCGCGGATCTCCTTCAGAAGCTGCCCGGCCGCGTCGTAGGTCAAGCGCGTCTTGCGGTTCTCCGGATCGATAACGAACTCCCGCCGGTCCGCGTCGTCGTATTGGATCTCGGTCACGCCGCAGGCGGGCTCGGTCGCAGCAAGGCCTGTCAGGCAGGGGCCGATGATCTTGGCTTCGAGGCCGGTCGGCGTATAGGTCATGGTTGTCGTCTGGAGGACCGTACTGGCTGAATTCAGCCGCTCCACCTTTTCCAGCCGGCCCGCCGGGTCGTAGGTGTTGTCGGTCTTGTTGCCGAGCGCGTCGGTCACGATCAGCGGCCGGCGCATGCCGTCATAGGTGATGGTGGTGGTGTCGGTCACATCCGTGCGCGGGCCGTCCACCGACGACACGTTGCCGGCGGCGTCATAGCTGAAGCTGGTCGTCAGGCCGAGCCCGCCATCGTCGACGATGGTGCTCGTAAGCCGGCCATTGGTGGTGTGGTAGGCGTTCCGCGTGACCATGCCTTCCGGGTCGGTGGTGGTCAGAACCCGGCCGTTGGCGTCATAGGTGAAGCTGTATTTCGGCCGCGCGGTGTTGGTCTTGACGCAGTCGCCATCCGTCGGGCAGGGGCGATGGGCGAAGGTGACTTGGCCCTTGGCGCCGCCGGAGGAGCCGTAGTCCAGATAGGTGATGTTGCCCTCGAAGTCCTTCACCCACAGGGGCTTGTTGTAGGTCTGGTCGTAGCTCGCCTCGGCGACGAGATTGGGATCGCCCGAGCCCGGCTTGGCAACGCGGGTGAACTTGGTCACGTTGTGGTTTGAATCGTAGTCGAAAAGCGACTTGTCGCCCTCCGGGAACGCGCGCTCCGTGATGCGGTTGTGGTTATCGTATTTCGCCGTGACCGTGCGGCCGAGCTCGTCGATGAACTGCTCGGCCCGGCCCTCATGGTCGTAATAGACCGTATAGGCGTTGTTCAGCGGGTCCTCGCGCTCGCCCCTGTGGCCCTCGGCGATGAAGAAGTCATAGGCCGGGCGCGGGCTCGGCGCTGACGCCGCCTGGTCCGCATTGCGCTGGGCGTCGTCCACCGAGCGCACGCGGTTGTCGGCACCGTAGTAGTATTCCAGCGCCGGCACGATGCCGTCGTCGGGACTCCAGATGCGCGCCAGGAGCGCACCTTCAAACAGCCTGGGATTGGCCGCCTTGTCGGACGCGCCGGCATATTCGAATTTCGTAACCCCATTGGCCGGATCGGTGATGTCGTCGATGGTTACCGTGGTCGCGCCGTTGTCGCCGGTGGCAACCGTAACCGCGCTGCTCGTAGTGGGACCGGAAAAGAACAGCGCATGTCCATAGTCGTTCTCCACCTTTCTGAGGCGCGGCGAAAAGTCTCCACCGCAGTCCTCATAGGTCACATCGACGCCGAAGCCCGTGGGCATTTCCCAGCGGGTAAGATGGTATTCCGTAGCTGAAGCGTCGAGGGTGGGCGAGAAGGTGAAGTTGCCGAAGGTCTGGACCGAACCGTCCTCCAAGGTCATGGAGAAGCTGACCGCATCGTAGTCCCAGTAATAGTTGATGAAGCGCGGGGCACGCTCCCGGGTCCTGGCGCCGGTCTGCGTGAGCGCTGCGGCCGAGCCCTGGGGCGGCTCGAACGAGCCGTCGGCCAGGCGCACGAACTGGGTGCCGGAATTGCCGCCCTGGATGGAGACGACGTTGTAGGTCAGGTTCTCCAGCCACCAGTGATACACGAAAGGCGCGCGGACGAGATTCGCCACTTCGGCGGTCTCGGTGGAGGCCAGCTCCGCCTCACGGAACATATCCTGCGCCACGATAAAGCTGACGATGGACGAGACGGCGCCCGACGGCGTCGAGGCCCCCATGGCCTCCATGCCCGAGCCCGAAAGCGATGCGGAGATATGCCAGTTGGAAGTCCAGTTCGAATGGCACCGGCCGCCGATAAAGCCGGGCTGGAAGGTCCAGGAATGCTCCAGATTGTAGGGGAATTCCCCGGTGCCGGATGAGACGAGCGTACCCGTATTGTACGAGACGGAACCCGTGGCAAGGTCGACGCCGTGGAGCTGCGAACGGTCCTCGAATCGGTCCTTAAGGATGTCCGCGGCCTCGGATGGATTGAAGTCGTCCACGTGATTGTTACTGGAACCGCCGCCGCCGCCCTTGTATTCGTCCAACCGGCCAAGAACCACGTTGGCGATCTCGCTGGCGTCCGCCTTGAAAGCCAGCGCCGCAGCGCCGCGCTGCAGGGTCGGCTCGCCGGTGTTCGGATCGTTTCCGAAACCGAGATGATAGCCCGGGCCGAGGAACGTGTCGTTAGCCGCCAGGACGTTGTAACCCTCCGCCAAATACTGCGAGATAAAGCCGGTGTCGCCCACGTGCCAGTCGGTGTAGTCCGGCCGGTTCGGATCGTTTTGGGTGTAGCCCTCGACCAGGAAGGGGATGGTGCCGTTGGTGATCAAGGTCTGATCGCCCGGCTTCAGGAGATAGTAGCGGATCGACGACGCATAGTTGGCTTGGCCCCACTCAAACCGCTCCGGCACCGATGAGGGGGAAGCCTCGTCCAGGATTTGTTCGACCACCGAGCCTTCGAGGGCCGCCGCTGCCGAGGTAATAGACTGGGCCAGGGCCTTGCGGTCGGTGCCGTCCGCCGCCAGGTCATTGATGCTGATGCCCGATTCCACATCCAGCCGCATGACCTGATCGCCGATGAAGAAATAGGATTGTATGGTACTTCCGACCTGCTCGCTCTCGGTTCCCACAAAAGTCTCGGCGAAGACCGCGCCTAGGGAGTGGTGGTGCTGGGTGATGCCGTCACCGACGGCTGCCTGCAGTTCCATCATGCGCGAAAGCTGCGCGAGCCAGCTCGCGCCGAGCTTGGTCTTGGTATTGTTCTGGGTGCTGCCCAGGACCGATTCCGGCTCGGTGCCGACCTGGCCGCCGAGTTCCGGTAGGTCTTCGTCGTCGCCCATCTCGCTGGACAGCTTGGCCAGATAGTTCGGGCTGACATGACCCCAGCCGTTGACGATGGTGACGTGGGTCTGCAGGTCGACCCATTTCTGCACCGTGTCGTCCATATAGGCGCCTGAATCCGCCGCGTAGGGGTGGTCCACGGTGAGCTTCAGCTCAAACCGCGCCCGCTTCGGGGCGTTCAGGTTGCTCCTATGCGTCGCGATGGTCTGCCGGTCGGCCTGGAGCCTGACATCAACATCCTGCAACGGCAAACAAGGGGATGGGTTGCCCGTGCATTCGAAGTCCTGCGTGTCGGTGTCGGGCACCAGCTCAAGACGGCGGCCGTAGATTTCGTCCACATAAAACACGTGTGAGATCGGATCGTTGACCGACGGGTCGTCGAGCCAGACCGTGAGCTTGGTCCGGTATTGATCGGGGATCGCGGTCCAGGTGTGAGTGACCGTATGGCCGGCCAGTGACGTGTTGCGCACGCCGCCTGACGGGATCACCTCGTCCTCGATCTCTTGCCCGCCAACAATTTCATCGAGCGTCTTGGCCGCGTGGGTCGTGCCGATTTTGGTCAATAGGTTGGAGGCGTAGGTCTCGAGCTTCGAGTTCACGCCCGAGGTGCTGACGTTTGTGGCATAGGCGACGCCGCTGAGCGTGCCGGTGGAGACCGTGGCCGAGCCAGTGAAATCGGACGTGGTGAAGCCCATGTCGCTGGCCAGATTGACGCCGGCGAAGAAGGTATGCGTCTTGTAGGCCGGGTCGAACAGATAGGCTGTGCCGCCGACCGTCGCTTCCACCCAGATATGCGCCATCGTGACACTGGAGACGTTTCCGCCCAGCGTCGAACAGTTCTGTGAGCCGTTGACCGTGGCCGGGACCCCACCATCGGCCAGCATGCGACATGCCGCCTCGGCATTGGTGATTCCCAACCAGTCCTCGAACTGGGTGGCATTGAGCGTGATCCGGCCCGACTTGTATTTGGGCGCGTAGGAGGTGCTGCCAGCGGAATCCGATTCCTTCAAAAGCTCTACCATGAGGTGAGCCTGATCGAAGGCCGTCCCGTGCCGGTCGATCACCGCGCCGAGCGCCCCCTTCTGAAGGCCGTAGAGCGGCGTGATCTCGACCTTGTTGCGGACGAACTCGTAGATCAAGTCGACGTCGTATCTGAGCGCACGCGCCAGCTCCTTGACCTCCGCCGGCCGGCCCCAGCTAAGGTCATCGGTGTGAGTCGTCGAGGCGCCGTAATGGGTGGTCACTTGCGATGATGTGGGCGAAAGGAGATCCGCCGTGCCGATCGTGACCGACGGCAAATCGGCCAGCGCCAAGCCTGCGTTGAGGCTTAGCGCGACAAAAGCTGCTCCGGTCGCAGCCTTGCCAAGACGGCCAAAAAACTTCGTCTTCTCAATCCTGGAAAGTGCGTTCAGCACATCATCCCCCATCGAATAAAATCCTTCGTCAGCTCCCTTGCCCAGGCGGGCGCTGAAGCCCCTCGTTATGGCTGCATAAAAAACCGGTTCACTTCCAAAACGCATTGACCGAGCGTCTCGGACAGATAGTTGATGCGGACCCGATGCCCCAGGCTGTATGCGGTCAGAATCGCGGAGACCTTGGCGTCGTAATTGGCGTCGGTCGTCTTGACGATGAGCCGGTTCTTCTCGCAGGTGCCGGACGGGTTGGGCTCGGGAGCACCGTCCACATAGAAGGTCACCCCGCCATCCTCCGGATAGAGCATGGTGATCTTGCGCCAGACATTATCCCATGTGGGAACGGCGTAGGCCGGGCCGCACAGGGTGAGAAGCATCACAAGCGCCAGTGCTGGTCGTATCAGGCCATCGCCGCGCCTCATCTTTTGAATACCCCCT
>JAKSBY010000341.1 GCA_022360855.1 Sphingomonadales bacterium
ACGCTGGCGACCCTGCAGCCGCCGGATTCGGGGTCCATCACCTTCGACGGCGTCGACGTGCTGGCGAATCCGGACTATCTGCGCGCGCGGCTCGGCTACCTGCCGCAAACGCTTGGGGCCTATCCCGGCGTCTCGGGCCGGAATCTGCTCAATCGCCTGGCGGTTCTCAAAGGGTATGCGAATAAGGCCGAGCGCGAGGCCGAAGCCGATCATCTGCTTCACCGCGTTAATCTCGCCGAGGCGGCGGACCGCGCGGTATCGACATATTCAGGCGGGATGCTGCGCCGGTTTGGGATTGCCGCGGCTTTTATCGGCTCGCCGAAACTGCTGATCGTCGACGAGCCGACGGCAGGTCTCGACCCGACCGAACGCCGCAGGTTCCACCGCGTTCTCGCCGACTTCGCCGCCGACGCGATCGTCCTTCTGTCGACCCATATTATCGACGATGTCGAGAATCTCTGCGCCAACCTGTCGATCCTCGCGCAAGGCATGATCCTCGCCGCAGGCACGCCGGCGGAGTTGAAGGCGCCCCTGGAGGGCCGCTTGTGGACCAAAATCGTCCCGGACGAGAGCCGCGCCCCCGACAACACCTTGCACGAAACGCCGACGCCGGAGGGTCTGCGCTACGTTGTCGAAATGGAAACGGCGCCCGACGACAGCTATGTCACGCGCAGACCGCGCCTCGAAGACGTTTATCACAAAGCGATCGGCGCATTGGAAAACCGGCATGCCCCGGCGGTGGAGGCCGCGTAACCCATGAAATTCGTTGTCGATCAAGCGCTGCAGGAAATCCGCGATCAACTGCGCGGCCTGCTCGTGCCGGTTACTTTTCTCGGCGTTGTCGCATTCCAGCTTATCATGCTGACGGGCGCGGAAAACGCGCGCGAACTGACGGTTCTCGGCGTGCCGATGAACAGTCCCTATTGGCTTTATCGCTGGTCGACAGGGCAGGCATTATGGATGAACTTCATTTTCGCCTGGGTGTTCTCGCGCGCGCTTCTGAGGGATCGCGAAGCCGTCCTGCACGAGATTGTGCTGGCGTCGCCGGCACCGATCAGGCTGCTCATCGCGGCGCGCTATCTCGGCGCCATCGCGGTTGCCGTCTTTCTGGCCTCGGCCCCCATCGTCTCCTTCCTTTTGATCTCCGTGCTGGCAGGGATTGGCCTTGTTCCATCGGAACTCGTCGGGCCCGTTCCGGGCCCGCAAATGCTGTGGACCGTTTTGTTCCTGACGACGCCGACCGTCATTGGCGTCGGCGCCGCGTGTCTCGTCGGAACAATCGTCATGCGGGGCGTCTCGGGGGCCTTCGCGGCGGGCGCGCTTCTCACCCTCATATGGTTGATCGCCGTGGCCGTCCTGAACGGCGCTGAACTCGCGCCCGGTCTCGCCAGCGTCATCGAGCCGTGGGGATACGCGCATGTCTCGCGGATCACCGATGACTGGACGATCCAGGAAAAAATGACCCGGATCGTTTCAATGGAAGGGTTGTTGCTGGCGAACCGTCTGTTTTGGATCTTCGTTCCCCTTGCGGCCCTCGGAGTCGCCCTGGCCGGTCTCAGACGCGAAGATCTGTTGGCCGAAAAGGCCAAAAAAACACCACCGAAATCAGGCGCGGTTTCGGCCGCGATGGTCGCCCGTCCCGTACGGCGCGCCGCACAGTCCTGGCTCATCGCGACGTTTCAGGAAGCGCGGTGGCAATCGGCGCAAACCCTTCGAAAATGGGGCTTCTGGCTGACCTTCGGGTTCGTGGTCATCATCGGCTGCGCCAGCGTCTACATGCAGCTTCTGGTGCGCCCGGACGGCCCTTTCTATCCCTACGCCAATACGACTCCGCTTGTCCTGTTGGGCGCGACACTGGGTTTCGTCTACATGTATATCTCGGCGATTACCGGCATGATCGTGCGCCGCGACGAGCGAAGGGGCTTTCAGGAAATTGTGGACGCGACGCCGGCTCTGCTTGGCGTTCTCGTTGTCGGCAAAGCGTTTGCGGCCCTCGCCGTGACGGCCGTCATCACCCTGACAACGCCGATCGCGATCATGCTATTGACCCTCGACGCCCCGGGCGGCCTGCAGGTCTTTGACCCGTTGGTCTGGGGCGTCCTCCTGATGATCCCGGGAAATCTGCAGGTTTGCATCCTGGCGTTCTTGATTCACGTTTTCATTCGGCGTGCAGGCACGGCTTATTCCTTGTCGATCATTCTCGCACTCTTTGCCGCCATCAATCATGAAAATGAGCTGATCAGCCATCCGCTTGTGCAATTTACGGTGCCGGTCCACGCGATCATATCGGAGCTGATGGGGTGGGCGCCGTGGCTGCCGCATGCGTTCGTGGGCGGTCTGGCGCGGCTTGCCGTTGTCGGCATTTTCCTTGCGCTTGCCTGGGTGCTGTGGCGTCGCGGGGTCGAAGCCGGGATGAAGGAACGCTTCGCCTTGGCGTTTCAGCGCATTCCGGGCGGCGCCGGCGTCGTCGGAGCGGCTTGTCTGGCTGTCACGGCGGTGACCGGCGCCATCATTCACAGATACACCGTCGAGCTTGGCCGCTACACCTACATGGCCGAAGAGTATGAAGAGGCGGCAACGGTCGAAAAGGCCATCGACGGAAACAAAGGCGCTTTCACGATTGAGAGCGGCGCAGCGTCCGTGTTTATCGACGTCGGCAAAACCATGGCCAAAAGCAAGATGCGCCTCCACGGCTTCGTCGCGAAAGACGGCGTGCTGCACGGCGATCTGCCGCACGGCGCGCGCATCGTTCGTGCAGCGGTGAACGGCATCGACGCTGAGCTCGAGACGGTCGTCGACCATTTCACGATGGCGGCGGCGGACTGTGTCGATAATGGCTGCATCGTCGACCTCGAACTGGAGGTCGACGGACGCTACTGGCCTTGGGACGAGGTAACCACTTGGTTGAACTCCTCGTCCGCCTGGTTCAGGGCGAGCGATGTGTTGCCGTCGCTGGGCCTCGATCCGACGCGCTACCTGCGCGTGCCATCGGTGCGCAAGAGGTTCGGTCTTGGCCCAACTCCGCCGACGGCGCCCGCTCTCGCGCTCTCACCCTTGAATGCCTTGGCGCCAGGCGAGACTTGGACGTGGACGGTCGAATTCTCTGAAAAGGGCGTTTCGACCCCGCTTTCCGGAACGCTTGACGGGCCGCTCGACTTCGCCATCGGCTGGCGGCGCAACGGCGAATTTCTCCTTACCGAGGGCGACGGCCTTACGGTGACCCACGGGCCGCGGCGCGCCCAAGCGGCTTCTGAGATCCTTCAGGATGTCGCAGACATGCGCCACTGCGTTGCCGATACGCTCGGCACGGCGCCGGACATCGTCACCATCGGGCAAGCGCCGCGGATGATCGGCGATATCGCGTTGCACGGCAGTTTCTTCTGGATCCCGGAAGACGACGGCTGGGACAGTCGGCCAGAAGGCCCGTCGCGTCACCTCCGGCGGTTCGATATCGGCCGCGCCATCGCCGCGCGGGCGCTGGCCTATGACGCCCGCTTGCGCGATGAAGAAGGCGCGCGTTGGCTTACGTCCGGCGCGGCGGGCTGGGTCGCCATGTCTTGCGTCAGAGAGGCCAACGGCGCCGAGGCGTGGCGCACGGTGTTGAATCTGAAAGGGTACGACATCACCGCCGAACTCGGCGCCACGCTCACCCCGGTTACGCGCGTGAGCGCGGCTTTGGACGATCCGTGGGCGGATGTCTATATGGCCTACTCGACCGCCGTATGGGCGGAGCAGGCGGGCCGTGGCGCCGCGGCGGAGAAGGTGCGCGCCGTCGCCGCAAATATGCGCGCCGGAGGGTCGGCCGCCGACGCCATGCGCCGCGCCCTCGGCGGTGAGGTTGCCGGGGAGTTGTTAGGCCCACCGTCCGCGTCGAATATCGTAATCACCGGCGTCAATCCCGACGGGTCGGCGAGCTTCAGCGCCCGGCGCTGGGTCTGGCGCAACGGCGGCTGGGTCGAGACGGCGCCGGAGCATAAGATCGTCCAGCGGTTCGATGACGAAGAAAAGCCGATCTCGCTCGTTCGCACCGACATGCCTGCGATTGACGTGCGAAGCAGCGAGGCGTTTACCCTCTTGCCGGGCGAGCCGGGCTTCGAGCGGGTGCTCTCGGACAATATCTGGATGCCAGACAGCCAAAAGAGGCCCGAACCCAACGCCGACGAGAGCTAGAGAACGACCTCTTCACGTAAGCCACGGCCCACTTATGCCTCCTATTTGCAGGATGATATGGCGCGCCGGCCACGCCCGTGCTTGAAATCGTTCTATGAAAACGATCGGCATCGAAAACGTCGCGGTGGTCACGTCTGAACTGGAACTGGCATTCGCGAAGTACGAAAAAATGGGGTTCAAGCTGACCCCATGCAGCGAGCATTTCGTCGATTCGCCCGGCGGCGAACAGCATGCGCACCGCAACCGCTACGCCATGTTCGGTAACCGCACCTATTTCGAGATCGTGACCTCGCCGCTGACGTATCTGAAGGCGCCGGGCTACGACGAGGCCCTGGCCAAATATGGCGAGCACCTCGCGAAAATCATGTTCGCCTTCGACGACGTCAAGGGCGTCGAAAAAGCGGTCGAAGCGCGCGGTGGCGTCTCCCCCTACCCGGCCGACGTGATGGTGCGGGTCTGGCAATCGGAGGAGACCGGCGAGGAACATATCGTGCCGATGGACACCTACGCCTTCCCGGAAGCGATCTGGTAT
>JAKSBY010000551.1 GCA_022360855.1 Sphingomonadales bacterium
CCCGTTCACGCCGCCCTGCTCCCGGCGCCGTTCGGCGCATCAAAAAATCAGAATGGTGATATTAGGTCGGGTGCGTCCCGGCCGGCGCGGTAGATTCGCAACCCAAAGGGATTATTTCCAAACCGGAAGGGCCCGGTTTCGCGCCCGCCGATCAGCGAACTTCCGAAGCACCTCTCCGGGCGTCGCCTTCACGTCGCCGCAAAGCCTCCCTGGGCGCGGTCAGGAGGCTGACGACGACGGTAATCAGGAGCCCGCCGATAAATCCCGGTATCATCTCGTAAAGATCGTAAAACCGCGTCTTGAAGACGCTGATCCAGACAACGGTTATGCCAAATCCGCCGATCATGCCAGCCAGCGCGCCCTGCCACGTGGTGCGCGGCCACCGCAACACGCAGAGGATGACGGGCCCAAAAGCGGCGCCGAGCCCCGCCCAGGCAAACAAAACGAAGTTGAAGATCAGGCCCTGCTGGTTGAGCGCGATGACGCAGCCGAGAACGCCAAGCACGGCCGTTACCCAAACGCCCAGCCTGGCAACCGCGCGGCTGTCGGCGCTCGGACTAAAGAACTTATGATAGAGGTCGCTGACAACCGCCGACGAGGCGAGGTTCAAAAGCGAGCTGACCGTCGACATCACGGCCGACAGTACAGCGGCCACCAGGAGCCCGGTCACAAACGGCGGGAACAGCTCTTCGCTGAGCGTCGGCATGATGGTTTCGCCGTCGGCGAGCCCGGGATAAAGCGCGCGGCCGACCAGCCCGGTCGACACCGCGCCGAACCCCAGCAGAAAAATGACGGTCACGGAAATGTTCCGCGCCTTCGAAATCTCGGCCGCATCGCGGGTCGCGATATAGCGCACGAGGAGTTGAGGCACCCCGAGGAAGGGAAGACCGATGGCGAGCGCGCTGGCGATTGAGAGGATGGCGACAAGGTCGGCCGATGACCCGCCGATGGGAGCCAGGAGCGTCGGATCAAGCGCCGACAATGACTCCGAAAGGCCTGTAAGCCCGCCGATTGCCACGAGCCCCGCGACCGGCACGGCCGTCACCGCGAACAGCATCAACAGCGCCTGTGCGGTGTCCGTGTAGGCGACCCCGCGAAAGCCCCCGAAACTCGTATAGGTGACGGTAACGACGCCACCAACGACGACGCCCGCCACATACGGCCAGCCGAGGAAGGTTTCGAACGCCTTGCCGGTGGCAAGCATCTGGGCCGCGACATAGACCGCGACCATGACGAGGATGATCAATACCGACAGAATACGGACGAGTTGCAACGGATCGCCCAGCCGATCGGCAAGCACGTCAGGCAGCGTGACCGCGTCGGACGCCCGCGCCACGGCGTTGAGCCGCTTGGCCACCAGCGACCAGCTCAGCCAGATACCGATGGTTTCTCCGATGACCACCCAAAACGCCTGCACCCCGACCACATAGCCGAGGCCCGAAAGCCCGAGGAGCAACCAGGCGCTCTCACCGGTCGCGTTCATGCTGAAGGCGATCACCCAGTATGGCAGGCGCCGGCCGGCGAGATAGTAGTCTTTCTTCGACGGATCCTTGCCGCGCGCCAACAGACCGATGGTCATCATCAGCGCCAAATAGGCGACGACAACGACCAAAATGGTGATTTCTCCTTTCACCGCCTTATGCCGGCTTCAGGAAGCGCTGCGCACATGAAATCCTCCCGCGTCTGCGACCGCGTTTCCCCGCGCCGAGCGTAGGGTCGAGTGAAGATGTTAAACAACATGTTACTTCGGCCGGCGTAACCCATTGGAATCACTTGGTCCTCTCACTATTTTGCTTGGTATATTGAACAGTGGTTTTGGCCTGAGGTCCCCCACTCCGACGTCTCGTATGTTTGTGCGGCCCAGGAGGGCGAGAGAGCGTTCGATCTCGTCGCGCATCAGGGCGAGCACCCTGTCGACGCCTTTTTCCCCACCGGCGGCGAGACCGTAAAGATAGGGCCGGCCGAAGGCGCACGCGTCGGCGCCCAAGGCGAGCGCTTTCAAGACATGGACGCCGCGGCGAACGCCGCCATCCACGATCAGCTCCAGCGCATCTCCGACTCTATCCCGGATCGGCCGGATACAGTCGATCGGCGCCGGGGTGCCGTCCAACTGCCGGCCGCCGTGATTGGAAACCATAACGGCCGACGCCCCGATCTCGGCGCACCGTTGCGCGTCAGCGGCGGATTGTATGCCCTTGATCACGAACGGGCCGTCCCACTGATCGGCAAGCCAGGCCGCGTCGTCCCAGGTGACGGTGCGGTCGAACTGGCTGTTCACATAGCCGATCAAGCCCATGGCGCCGCCGCCGAGAGCATCGACGCGATGCGCCACATTGGCCAGCCGGAAATCCGGGTCCGTCAAGAAATGAAACGACCAAACAGGATGAGCAACAAAGCTCGCCAAGCTCGACCAAGTGAGCTTCGGCGGCATGACCATGCCAGTCCGCCGGTCGCGCTCGCGGTTGCCGGCGACGGGCGTGTCCACGGTCAGGCAGAGCGCGTCGTAGCCGGCTTCCTTCGCGCGGTGGACGAATTCCCGCGTCAGCTCACGGTCCTTCAGAACGTAGATCTGAAACATCTTTGGACCCGCCGCCGAGCGGGCGACGTCCTCAAGGCTTGTCGTCGCCATGGTCGACAGGCAATACATGACGCCCGCCCGGGCCGCGGCATGCGCGACCGCCAGCTCCTTGCCATGATGGAACAAGCGCGTCATGCCGGTCGGCGAACAGATGACCGGCACCTTCAGCGCGACCCCGAGCACGCGCGTCGTCATATCGATACGCGACACATCGCGAAGCTGAGAGGGCTGGAGCTCGTATCTCTCAAACGCCGCGGTATTGTTACGCAGGCTCCACTCATCATCCGCCCCGCCATCAATGTAATGAAACAGCGGCGACGGCAGCCGTGCCTGCGCGGCCGCACGAAAGTCCATCACGTTAAAACACCTAGCGAGCCTCATAACCGCCCCCCGTGAATTGCAGCGTGACGATTTATGACGACATCCGCGCGCGTCTCGAAAACTACAAGCGACGATCGGCACCGCGTCGCCAAGGTCAAAACACCACCGTCTTATCTCCGTTGAGCATGACACGATGTTCGGTCCACCACTTTACGGCGCGGGCCAGCACCGAGGCCTCCACATCGCGCCCTTTTGCGATCCGGCTCTCCGGCGTGTCGCCATGGCCGATGCGGATGACGTCCTGTTCGATGATAGGCCCCTCGTCGAGATCGGGGGTGACGAAGTGCGCCGTCGCGCCGACAAGCTTCACGCCGCGATCAAAGGCAGCGTGGTAGGGGCGGGCGCCCTTGAAGCTCGGCAGAAACGAATGATGGATATTGATGCAGCGACGATCGAGTTTGCGGCATAAGTCATCGCTTAAAATCTGCATGTATCGCGCCAGGACGACCAAATCCGCGCCGTATTCTTCGACGAGGCCGTGAAAAGCGGCCTCCTGATCAGCTTTGGTCGACTTATCGACGGGGAGGAAATGATAAGGGATCCCATACCAGTCCACGAGATCGCGCATCGTCTCGTGGTTTGAAACGACCGCGCAAATCTCGGCATGCAGGGCGCCGGAGCGCCACCGATACAAGAGATCGTTCAGGCAGTGTCCGAATTTGGAGACCGCTATGATCACCTTGGGCTTCTTTGCTGCGGCATCAATGCGCCATTCCATGCCGAAGGCCGCCGCGATGGAGCCGAACTCGCTGCGGAGCTCATCGCAGATTTTCCCGCCGACAGAGCCGATGAATTCAAACTCGGCCCTGAAAAAGAAATGGCCAGTAGCCTGATCGCCGTGCTGGGCGGCGTCGACGATGGTACAATCGAGGTCTCGCAGAAACTTCGCCACCGCGGCCACCAGGCCGGGACGGTCCGCGCAGCTCAGCGTCAATATGTATCGTGTCTCTGTTGCCGGAATTTGCGTGAGCACCTGTTTGAATCCTTGGGACCGGGCTTTCTCCGAGCCCCTAGGCGATGCGTCATGTAGCATCGTCCTTTGAATTCAGGTCTCACATAAGCTGGACCGACCCGGATTAATTCTGCGCCCAAAAGTCAAAGAACACGAACCTGCGACCTTCAGGCCGTAGGCCTGATGAACGACCACCGGAAATCAAACGAGGGACCGACCTGATCGGGAGCCGGAGGCTGGTCGATGGGCCGCCGGCCCTCCGGTTTAAGCCGGGAAAAGGCGCAACAGAGGCGGGGGACGAGGCCCGGGATAGGGGTGTTCGGGCGCGCTTTGCCCAACCCTACTGCACAAGGCTGAGAGAGATGGCTGTTATGAGGCACACATCTGGTCTCAGTTCTCGTGGTCTCCCTTGCCTTTCCAAATAGACTGCACGGCCGTGAAGAAGGGCGCCTCCGGCGATTGCTCGCCGGAGGCCAGGTCAGGCATCAGAAGACGGGCTTATCGGATAGGGTTGCCATAGGCGTCCCAAACTTCGACCGCGCCATAGTCGAGCGCGCGAACGCCCGCCTCGATCTTGGTCAGATCCCCGACGACGACCCAGGTCAGCTTGCCGGGATCGATCAGTTGCTTCG
>JAKSBY010000536.1 GCA_022360855.1 Sphingomonadales bacterium
GGGATGCGGTTACCCGGCTCGGGAGCCGGATCCTTCCCTGTCACGTCGAGGCTTGGCCGTCCGAGCTTTTTTGAGTTGTCGTCTCAATCAGAAATCTCGGCCGGCGCTTGGTCTCCATATAGGTCTTGGCAAGATACTCACCGATGGTGCCCAATGCGAGCAGTTGAACGCCACCGAGCAGGAAGATCGGCACGGTGATGGAGGCCCAGCCAGGCACGACCGCGTCGGTCGCGAGCCTGAGCCAGATCGCCCATAGACCGAGCGCCGTGCTGATCAGGAACATCACGAGGCCGAGCGTCGTTATCATCCTGAGCGGTGTAACCGAGAAAGACGTGATCCCGTTCAGGGCCAAGGAGATTTGCCTGCGGAGCGGGTATTTGGACTCGCCTGCGAAGCGCTCTTCGCGGTCGTACTCGACGACGGAGGTCTTGAGGCCGATCAGCGGAATAAGGCCCCGCAGAAACAGATTGATCTCCGGAAAATCTTTAAGAATTTCAATGGCCTGCCGGCTCATCAGCCGGTAGTCGGCGTGGTTGTAGATGAGGTCGACACCCATACGCCGCATCAGCTTGTAGAACATCTGCGCGGTGACGCGCTTGGACATCGTGTCTTTCTCTCGCGCCTGCCGAACGCCGAAGACGATATCGTCGCCGGCATGCGCCCGCTTCACCATATCTATGATGACTTCGATGTCGTCCTGCAGATCGGCATCGATGGAAACGATGAGATCGCCGGGCACCGTGAACAGTCCGGCCAATAGTGCATTTTGGTGGCCGTGGTTGCGTGTCAGCTTGATACCCTGGAATCGCGGGTCGGCCTGCGACTGGCTCTCGATCAGCTCCCAGGTCCGGTCGGCGCTGCCGTCGTCCACGAAGTAGACGCGGCTGCCCGAGGTTACGAGGTCGTCCTCGATCAGCCTGTCCAACAATGCCGCCAGCCGTCTGCTTGTCTCCGGCAGCACTTCTTCCTCGTTGTAGCAGGGCACAACGATCGAAAGCGCCGTTTCGTGCTGATGTTTGGAATTGGCCATGGTCGCGGGCAAGCTATTCGGGATTCGTTGCGTTTGGGCTAATGAGCAGGGGTGGCAGAAAGAGAATCATTCGATATTCCGTTCATCGAGCTTCTTAGGCTAACGAGCTATTTTTCTCGCCCGCCGGTTTCGTATTGGATGAGCTTTTCTTGAATATCCAGTATCTGCTGAATAGGAAGAAGCTGACCGTATAAGGCGGTATTCCCAGCGCCTGCGCGATATAGGGATCGACATTCGCGAGGCTGATCAGGCCTAGCACCGTCGCCAGGTTCAGCAGGTAACACACCGCGAACGCGCTCAAAAAGCGCCCGACGGTCCGAATGTTGTCACCGCTATGGGCGAACGTCCAGCTCTTGTTCAAAACAAAGCTCACGGCCAAACCGACGCCATATCCGATGGCATTTGCCACGACATCGCCGGCGCCCGCGAAGTATTTGGCCGCATAGATTATCGCAAGGCCGGCGAATGTGTTCGCTAATCCGACGATGAGAAAGCGGGCGAATTGACGTGCCATCATTCCGAGCCGCCCCTGCGTGCCATCACGTAGTACTGGGCGCCCAACGGACACCAGGTCAGGTAGGGCTCCAACACCCGGAGGCCGGCAAGGAACCTTGGAAAGAAGATTCGGTATCTGAGCTTGACGCCGGAAAATCCGGACTTCCGTGTAAGACGAGACAATTTGGCGCCACGAATGAGGATCGCGTTTTCGTCGAAAGGGCAGGTGTTGACGGCGCGTACCGTCAGGGGGTTAAAGGGATTGTGCTCGAAGAGAAACAACCAGCCGCCCGGTTTGATGACACGCCGAAACTCCGCCAAAATCGACTCATGCGCGACCGGGTTCACATGGTGCAGAACACAAGCTGCGAAACCGACGTCGACCGTCTCAGTGTCCAATGGGAACGTCGTACCGTCGAAATGGATGTATTCCGCCTGATCCAGGAAACGCCCTTCGGCAACCGCCAGACTGCGCCGCGAAACGTCGAGACAGATGAGACGTGATCGCGGGAACTGACGTCGAAAATGTGGGATGGAGTTTCCAACACCGGCCCCGAGATCGAGGACGGTCGGGTGCCCCATCGCCCCGGTGGAGCCCTCTATCTCTCGCCTCACATCAGCGACCTTATAGGCGGCAAAAAGCTCGGGACTTTCGCCTGAGGCCTTTATGTTTTCGCTATGGGTCGCCTCATATTCGTCGGCAAAGCGATCAAATTCCGCCTCTTCCATCGCGGCCGTTTGCACCATTTCGGAATGCTGCTTTCCCCTCGCCTTCAAGGCTCGTTCTCCAGCTTGGTCGGTGGGCGAATGAAGCTAGTTTTGCATAATCTAAATTCTGTCTGAATTCACTGAACGCCGCGGCGGTTCTGCCTGTAGTCTTGAATCTATCCTGATTTAGAGACGAGCAGCAAATCCAGGTAGAGCGTCTTAACCGAATCCCCTTAACGAATTTATTTCGCGACCGTCCTTTTCCACGCAGGAAGTGAGGTACTTCCCGAAAGAGCGGTCCTACTCTATTTGGCGTTGCCTTTGTCAATTGAATCGAAACCTGCGGTGAAATACTGTGCGTCCGCTCTAAGCTGCGGTCATTAAGGGGCTGGTGAGGTGAGTCGGGAGTCTTCAACCAACAGGGGCCGATCTCACCGGATGGAAGTCACGGTTGTCTCTGCGACCGTGGCCTCTCTGATCGCCTATTTCATTTTCAGCGAAGGCATCCGAAATTTCCTCGGCTTTTTGCTCGGCTTGACCACCCGGATCGTAGGCTAAGAACCCCGGAACATGGCTGCGGTATTCCTGCTCTCCTATCTGAGCCTGGCGCTTTTCGTGAGCTTTCGCGTGACGAGATGCGCGGATCCCGAAGCCTGCGCGCTGGCGCGGTTCGTTGTCTTCTTTGCATGCGTTTTTCTGCCGCTGCTGTTTCTCGGCCTCGTGGAGCAGATTTCGGGAGTTCCGGTGATATCGACCCCGGCCGCGCTGCTCGCTTTACTGATCGCGGCTGCGGCATTGTCATGGTCGCGGCGGCACCAACGGCCCGACCCTGACCCGGCGCCGATGCCCGAATCCGCGGCGGCGAGCCCACTCGTCCGCCTGACCGTGTGGACGGTCGCCGCGCTGTTCACCCTTCTCGGGCTTTTGCTCCTGACCGGGCTGCCGCGGGGATTTGAGGTGCATGCCTATCATTTGCCGCTGGCGGTGAATATCTTCCGCGACGGCTCGCTCGATCTCTGGGACGCGTCCTATATGCACGCCTATCCCGCCAATACGAGCCTTTGGGCCGGGCTCTTTCTCGACGCGCTTCCTCAGCGCTTTGCCGCTGCGGCAAATCTTCCGTTCCTTGCCTTGGCTGCCTTGGCGACCTACGCACTGTGCCGTGTCTGTGGCAGCGAGCGCGGCCTTGCGCTGATGTTCTCAGCCGGCCTCACGACGATTCCCGTCTTCGGCTTTTCCGCAATCGAGGTCGGCGCAGACGTCGCCGGCGTCGCAATGCTGACCGCGGCGGTGTTTTTTGCCATCGCGCGGCCCGCGGCCTTTCCCTCCTGGCCGGTGCTTGCCGGCATCTGTGCCGGGCTGGCGTTCGGCTTCAAGAGCCTGCATCTGGTCCCGATCGCCATCCTTGGGCTTATCTTGCTGATCGACGGCTTGTGGGGCCGGAGATATGGCGGCGAAGACAAGCCGTCGCTCGCGGCGCGACTGCGTCCCGCCATCGTTTTCGGGATTTGCGCTCTTTCGGTTGCCGGTGCATGGCTGCTCCGAAACTATTTGGCGACCGGCAATCCACTCTACCCGGTCCATTTGGCCGGGATATTCGATGTCTTGGGCTGGCCGCCTGCGGCTGACTTCAATCTTGATGTACGGCGGGAAACGCAGTTCGAATGGGTGGACGCCTCGTGGCAGTGGCTTATCTATCCCTGGGTCGAGGGTCATTTCCTCGATCAGAATTTCAAACATAGCTCGGGCTTCGGGGCGTTTTTCGCGGCGGTCGTGCCGGTGGGCATTGTGATAGGGCCGGCGCTGATCCTGCGCCGCTTCCGCAATAGCGGGCGGGAAGCCCAATCGATCAGTGTCTTGTTGCGCGTCTCGGCCCTCGCCCTTGCCATCATCCTCGTCTGGTGGCTGCTCGGAGATCGGCAGCCGCGATACGTCATGGGCGCGATCCCGCTCTTGCTGCCGCTCTGTGCCCTGGTTGCCGGCGAGGTCCGGCCGCCGCTGCGCCGCGTCTATGAAGGCCTGATTGCCGTTTCGATCCTGTTCATGGGGTTCGTCTTGTTGACGCGGCTGGGTATCGAGGCGGGCGGCAGGCTTGTCCAGGGGTTAAATCCGCCACGCCACGATGCGCTGGAATACGCGCCGGCCGTCGATTCCCTGCCGCCGGGTTCTGTGATCGTCAACCTGACCGGCCGCATTAACAATTACGCTCTCTACGGCGCCGGGCTCGCCAACAAGGTTGTCAGCACGCCGGTCCTCGACACCATCTGGAAGACGCCGCAGGGTCAGTGGTCTCTCAGCACCGAAACCTTGCGCGATCTCGGAGCGAGCCACGTCTATGCGTTTAGTGAAATCGAAATTTTTACCGACGCATGCGCTTCGCTAAGGGTAATCGATGAAATCGGTGAGAACCCTTTCAATGGCGTCCCCTTGCCGCGGCCACGGACGCTTTACGAAATCGCGTTTTGTCAGCCATAGAGCGACCGCTCTTTGCGGGCGATGCGCGTTGATCCATCAACCGAATGTGACTATCGGCGCGCCTCCGGGCGGCTATCATGGCTGCCGAATCCCGAGAAGGAGCGGACGATGCAGACTGCCCGTTTTGTTTTCGCCAGTTTAGCTTGTTTGGCGCTCGGCGCTGGTTTGCTGGGCGCCCTGGCCCAGGAAGATTCTGTGTCCCCGCCGCCGGAAGCTGCGATCCGTCTCGGGCCGATGACCGTCGAAGCAATGCACGAGACCATCCTCAAGGTGGATGCGGAAGCGGTCCGCTCCGAGGCCGGCAACGCCTGGCAGTTTACGCTGGAGGCGCTGCAGGTCACGGTCGTCACCGACTTAAGCCATGACCGCATGCGCATCTTCGTACCCATCGCGCCGGCCGACGGTCTGCCCGAGGCCATGGTGCGCCGGCTCATGCAGGCCAACTTCGATACCGCGCTCGATGCCCGCTACGCCATCGCTCAGGACATTCTCTGGGGCACCTTCATCCACCCTCTAAGCCCGCTCACCGAGCGTCAGTTCCTGTCCGGCATCGGCCAGACGGTCAACTTGGCGCGGACTTACGGAACCACCTTCTCGTCCGGTGAATTGTCTTACGGTGGCGGCGACAGCCAGGGCCTGATGGAACGCGAGCTGATCGACCGGCTGTTGGAGAAAGAGACGCCGATCTGAGGCCGGCGCCCCTGACCGGACGCCTCGAAGCCGCCAGCGGACGAACTGGTCTTTAGCCTTTGTCAATGATAAGAGGCTAGCCCTTTAGGCCGAGTCTGCAAGGCCCCGATTGCGGCGGCGGCCTGTGGAAGCGGAGGCCCGTATCATTCGTCATCCTGAACGGATGGATCGCGTATGCTCTTCAACTCCTACGAGTTTATCTTTCTGTTCCTGCCTGCCGCGCTTGCCGTCTTTTACATTGCCAAGAAGGTCCACGGGCTGCGCCTCGCCATCGGCTGCCTGGTCCTGGCCTCGCTCTTCTTCTATGCATGGTGGGATCCGCGCTACCTCCTGCTGATTTTCGGCTCCATCGTTTTCAACTATTCCGCCGGCCTGCTTCTGAGCCGGGAGGGAGCTGCCAAACGCGCCGGCCGCGGACGCACTTTGCTCGGTGTTGGTGTCGCCGGAAACCTTTTGGCGCTTGGCTACTTCAAATACGCCAACTTCTTCGTCGACACCGTAAACGCGCTGGCCGGCACGGACGTCCATCTGCAGAAGATCGTCCTGCCACTGGCAATCTCGTTCTTCACCTTTCAGCAGATCGCCTATTTGGTGGACGCCTATCGGGGTGAGACGCGAGAGCACGACTTCCTGCAATACTGCCTGTTCGTGTCGTTCTTTCCGCAGCTCATCGCCGGACCCATCGTGCATCACAAGGAGATGCTGCCGCAATTCACGGCGGGCCGCCTGGTACACCCGATCCAGGAGAACATCTCGATCGGACTGACGATCTTCGTCATCGGGCTGATGAAGAAGGTGGTTATCGCCGATGGAGTCGCGGCCTATTCCACGCCGGTCTTCGACTCAGCCGTGCAAGGCGCACCGCTCACATTCTTCGATGCCTGGGGCGGCGCGCTTGCCTATACCTTTCAGCTTTACTTCGATTTCTCCGGCTACTCCGATATGGCGATCGGGCTTGCCCGCATGTTCGGGATCCGGCTGCCACTCAATTTCCACTCTCCCTACAAGGCGACCAGCATCATCGATTTCTGGCGGCGCTGGCACATGACGCTTTCGCGTTTCCTGCGCGATTACCTCTATTTCGGGCTCGGCGGCAATCGGAAAGGCCCGACGCGGCGCTACGTCAATCTCCTGGTAACGATGCTCCTTGGCGGGCTATGGCACGGGGCGGGCTGGACTTTCGTGATTTGGGGCGCCCTGCACGGCATCTATCTTGTGGTGAATCACGCCTGGCGGAAATTCTGGCGTTGGCTGCGGCCCGGGCGGACCACGGATACGCCTTTGGGCCGCGCGGTGGCCCGGCTGGTGACGTTCTTCTGCGTTGTCATCGGCTGGGTCCTGTTTCGGGCCGAAAATCTGGATGCGGCAACCCATATGCTGGCCTCGATGGCCGGGCTCAACGGCATCGCCCTGCCAGCCGGCCTTGCCCCCCGCCTGGGAGGATTGGAGGTGCCGTTGGCCGAGCTCGGCGTCAGCTTCACGGGCATGTTCCAGCACGACGTGTTCGCGCATTCGATGACCGGGCTGTTCTGGCTTGCCGCCCTTTTCGTCGTGATCTGGGCGTGTCCCAATACACAGCAGATCATGGGGCGGTATCGTCCTGCGTTCGACATCTATCGGCATGAGAATGGCCGGCGGCGGCCTTGGCAGTGGCGGGCGGCCCCGCGCTGGGCGTTCCTGACCGCGGCGATGGCCATCGTCTGCACGCTTTTTCTCAGCCGCCTCAGCGAATTCCTTTACTTCCAATTTTAGGGTGCGTGGGTGCCAAAGCGGAACTTCAAGATCTTTGCCTCGATCGTCCTGTGGACGACCGCCGCGCTCATGGCAGCGGTGGCCGGCTTCAACTGGCTGGTGGACCCGCTCAGCGTCTTTGGCTCCGTCCGGATAGACGGGTTCAATGCGGAAAAGGTGGCGGTGGGCGACCGGCGTCTGATCGCGAAGACCTATGAACTCAATCGGCTGCAGCCGCGCGGCTTGGTCCTCGGGTCGTCGCGCTCATTAGAGCTCAGCGCCGAACATCCGGGCTGGAAAGTATCACCAGTCTTTAACATGGGCTTCGCAGGCGCAAATGCATACGAAATCCTGCGCTACTTCGAGCACGCCAATGCGTTGCAGCGGCTCGACCGCGCCGTTATCGCGCTCGACTTCTTCATGTTCAACGTTCACGAAACCAATCGGCCGGACTTTGACGAAGCCCGGCTGCTCAGGCTCGATGGCGGTCAATCGGCCATAAGAATTCCCCGCGACAGCCTGAATGCGCTGTTTTCGATCGACTCGCTTTGGGCGAGCCTGCAAACCGTCACGGGGCAACCCGCGCCGGGCGAGATGGCTCCGTCCGAGACCGAGGAAGTGGCGCGGCTTATGAAAGACGGTCAACGCGCCGCTTTCATCATTAATGAGGGCTACTACTTCAATACGGTTTGGTTCAAGGGACGGTGCCGCCAGGAATATGTTCTGCGTTATTCGAATGAACGGGGAACTCAGCTTGAGGCATTCCGCCGGCTTACCGCCATGGCGCATCGCCTGAATGTCGATCTGCACCTCCTCGTCAACCCCAGCCACGCGCGTCTTTTTGAGGCGCTTCGGGCGGCCGGCCTCTGGGAAAAGTTCGAGGACTGGAAGCGGAGCGCAGTGCAAATCAATGAGGAGGAAGCGGTCCGGGCGGGGCGCCCGCCCTTTCCGTTTTGGGACTTCAACACCGTCTCATCGATTGCCCTGGAACCGGTGCCGGCGCCGGAAGATCTCCACTCCCGCATGGCGTGGTTCGTCGAGTCCGCTCACTACACGGCGGCGCTCGGCGATTTGGTGTTGGATCGGGTGTTCGACCGTCACGACCCGGACCGCCGGGTGCCGGACGATTTCGGCGTGCGGCTGACCTCCGGCATGATCGAGGACCATCTGACGGCGACGCTCTCGGCGTTGGATCGCTACCGTGCCAGCCATCCGATAGACGTGGCGGAAATCAGGGAAGTGGCGGAGCGCGCTGCCACCGCAAAACACAGTCGATGCACCGCACCTCGCTAAAGAGGTCATGCTCCAGGCGGCTCACTCCTCCGCGTGGTCTCTGACGTTGAGCAGAAGAATCTGCTCCGCTCTTCCGGTGCGTTCGTCGGCGATGCCCGGCCCGCGGATCTGGTAAACATAGTTGCCGGGTGACTTGTTGATCACCAACACCCTGCCGCTCGGTATCTCGTAGTCCTTGCTGAAGAAAAGCGGGGGATTGTCGGCGGGGAAGCGGGCCACGGTCTCGGCGCCGAGCATGGCGCCTGCGGTGCCGCCAAAGGGGTCTCCGGAGAATGCCACCCGGACCGTGGCAACACCGGGCCCGGTATAGCGGATCTGAAGGCGCACGGTGTCTGCCTTGCGGATCGATGCGTAGCGGTTGAGACCGTTGGCGGAAAGGCTCTCTGTCCAGTTCTTGCCCTGTTCGGTTCGCTGCAGCACGGCGGTCACGATCTGGGTCAGCCTTGCCGAGAGCGCGGCCTCGTTGCCCTCGGCCAGTCGGCCCCTCGTGACGACCACCTTGCCGTCGGAGATGACATAGGCGACGCTGCGAATGGTGGCGCTGTTGGGGAGGATCGCTACCTCGTTCTCGCCCGGAATGTTGGGCGCCAGGCTGAGCACGCCCTTGTTGACGAGGACCATATCGGCCTCCTTGCCGACCTTCAGGCTGCCGGTCTTGTCAGCCAGCCCCATGGCCTGGGCGCCGTTTATGGTGGCGATCTCA
>JAKSBY010000680.1 GCA_022360855.1 Sphingomonadales bacterium
ACGCGGCGCAGTCGGCGCAGGGCGCTGAAGCTCAAGTTCCGGCGCCGCCTGATGCGCTGGCTCTATCGCTTCCACGCGCCCGTGCTCGGCCTCGCCGGCGCGATCCCGATCCTCTATCTGTCGGTCACGGCGATTCCGATGAACCACATTTTCGAGTTCATTCCCTGGGCACGCGGCACCGATCTTGCGCGGTCGCGCCTGCCGCCGGTCTACCGGCTCACCTCCTTCGGTCATGAGATCCGCGGCGTGGCCGCCTGGCCGGGGGAGCCGGAGCGGCTGAGCCTGTCGACCCGCTTCGGGGTCATCGAAAGCCGCGACGGTGGCGCAAGCTGGGCGGTGGACCGCTCGGTGCCCGTCCCGCCCGGCACCGGCGGCGCCAACCTTTTTCGCGTCGGCGACCGGGTTTTTGCCGCCTTTGGCGGCGGGCGCAACTTCTGGCGCCGGGCGGGCGAAGAGGGCTGGAGCAAGATCGACGGTCCGAGCCGCGCCCTGACCTCGGCGGCGGTCGTCGGCGAGACCTGGTATGTGAAGAACAGCCGCAGCATTTTTTCCGGACCCTTGGAGGCGGGCGCGCCGGCGCTCGACGACACCGAGATCCCCTTCAAACACGCGGCGCCGGGCACCACTTTCTTCCTATTCGTGGCGGACATTCATACCGGCCTGATCTTTTTCCCGGGCTTCGGGTGGGTTAACGACGTGTTCGCGGCACTCGCCATCTTCCTCGTTGTCACCGGCCCCATCGCCTGGGCCCGCACCCGCTGGATGTGAAAACGGGGCCCTGAGGCCCCGTCTCATTTGCCGGTTACGTGTCGGCTATTCGGCGCCTTCGGACTCGGCGGCTTCCCTGGCCCGCTTCTCGTCCACATAGCGCTTGAACACGGTCCAGCTCGTGTCGTTGGGCCGGTCGTCGTCCAGGGGCGGCGGGCTCATATAGACCGGGTAGTTGGTCTCGATCTCGTTGCGGATCACGTCGGGCAGTTCGCTCCAGTCGTGCAGCCGCATGCCGTGGGTATAGAACACCACCAGCCCTTCGCGGCTGCGCATCTTCATCCACGGCATCCAACCGGAAATCCGGCCCCAGGAAATAACGGCATCCTGGATCGCCGTCTTGGAGCTGTCGATTGCGTCCTCCCAGGGGAAGGCCATGGTGAGGAATTCGGTGGCGTGGTATTTGTGGCCGACATAGTCCTGATAGTCGCCCGACAGCGGATTCTCATAGAACAGCCGCGCCGCGCCACCACCTGACATGGCGATGCCGTCCTGAATGGTGTAGCGGTCGAAATTGATGCGGCCGTTGCCGTCTTCGTCGCGCGACCAGTTGGCCCGGCGTGCGTTGACCGGGTCGTTGGCCACATGCACGACCTCGACGACCTCGCCGGTCCAGGGGTTCTCCCATTCGTTGATCACCTCGCCGGTCTCCGGGTCGATGTAGAACATCGCCTCGCGGCTGACCGAGCGGAAGCCGATGCCCTTGACCGGGTCTTCGAACTTCTTGCAGGCGCGGATATTCATACCGTGTACGTCGAAGAGATGGCGGTCCTTCTCGCCCGGAATCCGGCTATACATGGTGCCCTTCCACCAGTAGAGCGAGGGCTTGCCCTCCTCATTGTCGCAGAACAGCTTGTTCGAGATCAGCATGGCCTCGTCGGGGTCGCCCGGGTCGAGCGTGTCGCGGGCGGCCGCGGTCAGGGTGAAACCGGCGGCGATGGCGCCGAACACGGCAACTCTCAAATAAGCCTTCATGGCTACTCTCCCCCGCTTTCGTTGCCGTCCGCCGCGCGGGCCGCGTCGATCGCCTGCTTGGTGGACACCCAGCTCGTCATGTTGGACCGATCGTCGTCCAGTGGCGGCGGTGTCAGATAGGTCGTGTAGTTGGTCCTGATCTCGGTCCGAAGCGGCTCCGGCAGATCGTCGATCTCGGCCGCCCGCTTGCCCACAGTGGCGAAGAAAACGACGCCGCCGCGGTCGCCCATCTTCATCCAGGGCAGCCATTCGGAAACGCGGCTCCAGGAGATGGTCTTGCGATAGGCGGCGGGGATGGAGCTGTCCATCAGCTCGTCCTCATACATGTTGGTGCTGCCCATCTCCATGGCGTGATAGGTGCCGCCGATGTAGTCCTGATACGCGCCGCCCAAAGGGTTCTTGTAGAAGAGCGGCGTGGCACCGCCGGAGATCACGCGGCCTTTCATGAACGTGCCGCGGAAGCTGTAGGGCGTGCCGTCTTCGGCTATGGCATGGAGCGGCCGGCCCATGTTGACGGGATCGTTGGCCACGTGGATCACGTCGACCACCTCGCCGGTCCAGGGGTTCTCCCAGGTCTTGAGCACCTCGTTGGTCTCGGGATCGAGATAGAGCATGACCTCGCGGCCGACCGAGCGGAAGCCGTGGCCGCGTTCGGGGTCGTCGAAGTTCCTGCAGGCCCGCATATTCATGCCTTGGACGGCGAACAGCTTGCGGTCGCGCTCGCCCTCGCGGCGGCTCATCATGCTGCCCTGCCACCAATGCAGGACCGGCTCGCCCTCGTTCAGGGAGCAGATCTGCTTTTGCAGAACCTTGATCGCATCGTTCGGATCGTCGAGGTCAAAGCGCTCGCCGGCCCACGCGCTGACGGTCCCCCCAACCATGACCAGCAACGCGGCGCCGAGGGCGCGGCACTGAAATTTCATGTCAAATCCCCCTAGAGATTTAATTCCCTTAATGTAATATCATTATATCAAATAAAATGGGCCGATGTCCATGGCGGAAACCGCAGATACGCATCGTTGCGACAGGGAGAGGAATCCATGAATCTGAAAAACACAACCGAGCGATGGGGGGCGGTTTCGGTGATTCTGCACTGGATCGTCGCCGTCCTCATCATCGCCGCCATCATCATGGGGATCTGGATCACCCGGCTCGATCCCGAGGTGGCGCTGCACCGGAAGATCTGGGCGACCCTGATGCCGCTCCATAAGTCGGTCGGGCTGGCGGCGCTCTTTTTCGCCACGGTCCGGCTTGTCTGGTATCTGGCAACGCCCAAGACCCACCTGCCCCCGGTCCTGGCGCCGTGGGAGCGTGTTGCGGCGACGATCGATCATATCTCGCTCTACGCGTTGACCCTGATCGTACCGGTCTCCGGCTGGGCCAGTTCGTCATCGGTGGGGGCCGAGACGAAATTCTTCGGGCTTTTCACCCTGCCCAATCTCATGGAAAAGAACGAGGACGCCTCGCGCTTCTATTACGATCTCCACTGGATCGTCGCCTGGATCACCATCGGCCTGCTCGCGGTCCATATCGGCGCGGCGCTGTGGCACCATTTCCTCAAAAAAGACCGCGTGCTGTTCAACATGCTGCCGGTCATAAAAAACCCGGAGGGAAAATAGCCCCTTTCGGTTTTTGCGCACATGGCCTAAACGACGGCGGTCATGACGGCTCAAATCATCGATGGCAAGGCGATCGCCGTGGCGGAGCGGCAGAAGGTGGCCGCGGCGGCCCGCCGGCTGAAAGACGCGCACGGCATTACGCCGGGGCTCGCCGCCGTTCTGGTCGGCGACGATCCGGCGAGCGAAGTCTATGTGCGCAACAAGGGCCGCGCCGCCCGCGAGGCCGGGCTCGCGTCCTTCGAACACCGCCTTCCCGCCGGCACCACGGAAGCCGATCTCGTCGCGCTGGTTCGGGACCTCAATGACGATGCCACGGTGCACGGCATTCTGGTTCAGTTGCCCCTGCCGGGCCCGCTGTCGAGCGACCCGGTGATCGAGGCCATCGACCCGGCCAAGGACGTCGATGGGCTGACACAAATGAGCGCCGGCGCCCTGGCCACGGGCCGACCCGGTCTGCGTCCCTGCACGCCGGTCGGCTGTGTGATCCTGGCCAAGTCCGTGCGGCCTGAGCTCGCCGGCCTCAACGCGCTCGTCATCGGCCGCTCCATCCTCGTCGGCAAGCCTCTGGCGCAATTGCTGCTGGCGGAGAACTGCACCGTGACCATGGCGCATTCCAAGACGCGCGACCTGCCCGGGCTCTGCCGCGGCGCCGATCTCGTCTTTGCCGCCGTCGGCCGGCCGGAATTCGTGGAGCCCGACTGGATCGGCGACGGCGCCGTCGTCATCGATGTCGGCATTAACCGTATCCCGGCGCCGGAGAGGGGCGAAGGCAAGTCCCGGCTCGTCGGCGATGTCGCCTTTGCAGGCGCCGCCGAGCGCGCCGGCGCCATCACCCCGGTGCCCGGCGGCGTCGGGCCGATGACCATCGCCTGCCTCTTGCGCAACACGGTGATTGCCGCGGCCCGCGCCAGCGGACTGGAGCCGGAGCTCTGAAGCATGTTCATCAGCGTGCTCGACATTTTCAAGATCGGGATCGGCCCGTCGAGCTCGCACACCTTCGGGCCGATGAAGGCGGCCGCCCGCTTCGTTCGGGAGCTCGCCGACGGCGATGCCGACGCCGTCCGGCGCATCGTCGTGCATCTCTACGGCTCGCTGTCGCTCACCGGGCGCGGGCACGCCACCGACCGGGCGGTCATGCTGGGCCTTGCCGGCCTCGCCCCCGAGACCGTCACGCAAGACCAGATTATTGCCTGCGAGCGGGATCGCGGCGCCGGCAAGCCGCTCGAGCTTGCCGGGCTCCCGGCCATCCCCTTCGACCCCGGGACCGATATCGTCTTCGAGCCCGGCCCGCCGCTCACGGGCCATGCCAACGGTATGGTCTTCGAAGCCCTGGACGCAGCGGGCAATACGCTTCTCGCCTGCACCTATTTTTCCATAGGCGGCGGCTTTGTCGTAAGCGAGGCCGAGTTGGCGAAGGCCAGCGGCAGATCACCGGGTGGTGAAATCGACGTCGACGTGCCCTACCCCTTCGCGACCGCGGACGAAATGCTCGCGATGGCACGTGCCAGCGGGCGCGGCATTGCCGAGATGAAGCGCGCCAACGAGGAGGCGCGGCACGGCGCGGAGAAGCTGGACCGCGGCCTCGACAGGATCGCCACGGCCATGAATGCCTGTATCGACCGCGGTCTGACAAGCGAGGGCGAACTTCCGGGCGGCCTCAAGGTCAAGCGCCGGGCCGCCGAGATCCACGCCTCCCTGAAGGCGGGTCTGCGCGCCAATGATCTGCCCGATCACCGTATCAATGACTGGCTCTCGGTCTGGGCGATGGCGGTGAACGAAGAGAATGCCGCGGGCTGCCAGGTGGTCACCGCGCCGACCAACGGGGCGGCCGGCGTCATTCCGGCGGTCATCCGCTACTACCAGACCCGCTGCCGCGGCGCCCGCGAGCGCGATTTGCGGGATTTTCTCCTCGTCGCAGCGGCCGTCGGCGGGCTGATCAAGCACAATGCCTCCATCGCCGGCGCCGAGGTGGGGTGCCAGGGCGAGGTCGGGTCGGCTTCGGCCATGGCCGCGGCGGGCCTTTGTGCCGTTCTGGGCGGCAATGACGGGCAGATCGAGAACGCCGCCGAGATCGCGCTCGAGCATCATCTCGGCATGACCTGCGATCCCGTCGCCGGGCTCGTCCAGGTGCCGTGTATCGAGCGCAATGCCTTCGGCGCGGTCAAGGCGGTCACCGCGGCCAGCCTGGCGCTCTTCGGCGACGGCCGGCATGTCGTCTCGCTCGACCAATGCGTCGAGACCATGCGCCAGACCGGCCTCGACATGCAGAGCAAATACAAGGAAACCTCCGCCGGCGGCCTCGCCGTCAACGTGATCGAGTGCT
>JAKSBY010000699.1 GCA_022360855.1 Sphingomonadales bacterium
GAATTATGGGGTCTGGGCGCTTTGTTACTTTTTCGCCGGACTCGGCCAGCTTGGCGACATCGGCCTGTCGCGCGCTGTCACCCAGCTGCTCATGGGGCCCGACAACAAAGACCGTCAACACCGGCTGCAGTCGGCCGGGCTGGTGATCTCAATGATCATGATCGCTGCGGTCGGTTTGTTGCTCTGGCTGGGATACCTGTTGGGTTTGCGCGCCTTTCAGTCCAACAGCTCGATCACCGACAGCCTTTACAACAGTCTGTTCGTTGCCGGTACGGTCACCATGTTCTCGGCGGCGGCAATCAGCATTCTGCGCGGCGTCATCGAATCGCAGATGCGAATTACGTTTTTGAATTCCATCCAGTTCTTTCAGACACTGAGTCTCAACGTTGTCGCGATCCTGGCCTGGCTCTGGTTCGGGACTCTGAACCACAGCATCGGCGCGTTCGGTCTGACCTATGTACTTATTCTGACCGTTTTAGCCACTATTTGTTTTCGCACGGGATTCCGCGTTTCGGCGTTTGGGTGGGCCGATCTGCGGCAGGTCTTTCGCACGGCCTCGGGCTATTTCGCCAGCGCTTTTTTCAATGTGCTTTTGCTGCCGTTCAATCGATTTGTCGCGTTGGAAGCCGCGCCTACGGCCGTCGTGCACGCCATTTTCGATATCGCGGTCCGGATTTCCGAGGCGGCCACAGGTCTGCTCACGGCTCTTTCGTCGTCGTTGTTTTCTCAATTTTTGAAGTTGGGCCGCCTCGAGGTGCTGAAAATACGTCTTCTCGTTCGTCGATCCGAGTTGATTCTCTTTGGCTGCTATGTGTGCGGCTGCGTTCTCTACTACTTTTTGGCCCCGTTTGTTTCGGCTTGGCTTCTGCCCGAACATGCCACGGCCTTGGTGGCGGCAAGCGTTCTACTCGTACCGTTGCGGGCTATCACCGGTGTCGCCGAACCCGCGACGCGGGCAATCTGGGCGTTCGACCGTGTGATGACGCTTGTGCCTTTTCGGATCGCCCTGCTGGCGCTCAGCGTTCTTATCGTTCTGGTTACCCCGGGATTCGATCCGCTGATGCGTGTCGTCTTGGCGTTTGGCCTGCCGCTTGCGATCATGACGCCCGCGGTCATGATATGGTTCCGCATCCAGGCAAATCGCATAGCCGAATCCCTCGATCCGGCGGCCTCAAAGTCTGATCGTTTCAGTCAGGTTTAGCCAATCGGGTACCGCTGTCGACTTCGCAGGCCGTCCTGGGCCAGAATCGACGCGAGCGAAACGGCTCGAAGGCCGCAATGCGCGCGTGAGAATCGTGGCGTGTTCCAATCAGGACGGCGTCGACGTCATCGTCCTCCAAGAGGACGTGGTAGGCGGTTGTTGCCAGCCGGGCGGCGAGGCTCGCAGGCCCCTGCCTCGGCGGACAATGGCGAGTTGGTACAGACCCCTGCGAAGGAAAGGTTGGGCGTCTTTTTTGACGCCCCTGGCAGACGGTCCCGAACGTGATTGCCCAAACCGATCACGCCGAGACGCAGGTCGCCTTCGGCGCTGACGGGTGTTGGGTCGGCAACAATCAGCCTGCTGCGTTCCAGCGCGGTCTGTTCGTAGCCCTCGATCGCATAGCGATGGCTGATCAGGGGCTCGACCTTGACTTGCCCCTTTTTACAGGCGCCGGGTAACGCCTCGATGGATGCGGCCTAGGTCTTCAGTCCTGATTGGTTGCCTGCTCGACCTCGGCGAGGTCGAATTTCGAATTCATAGATCAATACAGCGAAGCTGATCAAAGCGGCTGACGCAATCAAAGCGATCAAGGTCATCCGCACCCGTTTGGGCCATGCCCGCTTTTCCGGGATTATGGGCGGATCCAGCGTCTCGAACGCGAACTCTGAGTTTACGGTCGCGAACATGCGGTCGCGCATTGCTTGCTGGATGAGCAAGACAACCGCCTCGCGCAGTTCCGCATCGTCGCTTTTCGCGAGTTGTTCCTGAAGATGACTGATTTTCCGTTCGGCGTGCCTCAGCGCCTCCTCGCGCAGCAGACGATTTGCCATCACGAGATAGTCCACCACAAGCTGGCGTGCTTTTTCCGGGCTGCGGGAACGCATGCCCAGCGTGATATAGCCGGTGCGCCGTTCCACCCCGACCTCGATTATGTCTGTTCGAAACTCGTGGAAGCCGTCCAGCAATGTGGGCGGCTTGTCGGTAGACCACTTTTTGGTTTTTTCATCCCATTTCGACGCGAACAGGACGGGAAGCAGATTCTGCGCCTTAATGAAACGCAGCCCGAGGTCACGCGATTCAAGAAAATGGCGAAATCGGTTTTCCTGTTCGGTTCCGGTCCGGCCCAATATCCCGTTCGACAAAACGTCCTGAAATCCTCCAAGCAGGCCCTTTGATAATTCCTCGTCCGGCACAACCACTCTGACCTCGGTTTCAGCGAGATAGACCGGTGGAAGGACCAACGAAATCACTGCAACGATTGCCGTTAGCAGGAATGTGGCCAGCGATATCAAGATTTTATGTCGCCACAAAACCGAGAGAAGGTCAAACAGCTCTACGGTCGCGTTAGATTTGTTTGGCTCGGATGTCATTGGTTTGAAATCCTATTCCGTGCCGGAGCGCAGATAGTCGACTGCTCCCGGGCGCGCACGATATCCTATCGAAACATAGCCAAGACACGCACGTTTCCTCAGCGCATGGCGGGTTCGGTGGGCCGCCCGCATCAGCAGGCTATCGAGCGCCCAACCGACGGCGAAGATCATTCGCCGAAAAAGATTCACCTTGATCAGAAGCGGTTCGACTGCGGTTACGGCCAATGTGAACGGGCCTTTGGCAATTGCGAATATTTCCGGTCGAAAATCGGCGGTTTCCAGGCTCTTGCGCAGATAATCCTCACGAAACCGTAAATAGTCCACCGAAACTTCCGGCGCATAGTTGAGCGAGTATGGAGTGATGATGATGGCGGCATCGCGCGAGATTCGCCCGATCTCCGAGAATAACTGCTCCTGATTGTAGATATACTGGAGCACATGGGACAAGATGACACCATCGAACGACTTGTCTTCGAAAGGCAGCGGACCTTCGAGATCGACAGCCATGATGTCGGTCTGTTCGCTATCAATATCGCATAGTGTCAAGTCCGCGTTGGCATGATCGATTGACTCATATTCGATTGACAGAGTCTTCCCGGCTCCAAGGTCTACCCACGGGCCGGTGATCTTCAGGCGGATGAGTTCGAGCACTTCGAGCTCCATGGCACGCAAAATCGTCGTGCCGCCGTCCGCAAGTCGCCGGAAGACCTTGCCGAAAGGGATTTGCGGGAAGTTTACGGCCTCCGCTTTCATTCGGGGTCATGCCTACGGTCTGCGCCAAGTTTACGCCCGGCTTTGGCAATGAAACGGGAGGCCGAATAACGATACCTGCGTGCATCGAAAAGCATGAACGGGCCGGCCTGCGAAGCCGTATGGATGCCATCCGGGCGGGAAGCGAACGGGCTTTCTATGGTTTTCACGACGGTTTCGCGAACTTGCCCCGGCGTGAGTTGGTCGATCCTGATCAAATGCAGCTTACGGCCGTAATCCGGCACCGGGCATTGTGCCCAGCGATAGACCTGCCCTTCGGCGATGAATGGTGTGCCGCCGCAACGAGCCGTCTCGGAATCGACGGAGATGGGATTCGCGGAGCTTGGAACGAATTCGCCGTGAATCAAATCCTCTGCCTGAAATGCTACAAGCGCACCTACTCTCGTCGTGCCCAACAGCCAGATCCGGCCGTCCGGGTCGACCAAGACGGTCGGGTCGGCCAGACGGCAGCCGGCGACCAGAGTCCGAACCCGCTCCAAGGTGCCGCCATCGGCATCATATCGATAGAGCGCGACTTCGTTTTCGCGTGCACTTTCTGGTATGACGTAGATATCGGACTTCCAGGTAACGACAAACGGGTAGGAGAGGTGTGAGTCCAAGATGAGAGAATCTCTTTTGTCTCTAATCTGGCGAGGCCGGCCTTCAGCGTCCAGGCTGACCACGGCACGGCTTATCACACCGCGGTCCAGCTTGCGATCATAGCGTTCGAACAACACGTGTAGCTCCCCGGCGATGACGCATCCGAAGGGGTCTGCGACAAACCGGGAGTTTGTGTCCGCCTTGATCCAAAAGGTTTCATGAGCGGCGGCCGGACCCGAGAACTCTTCCGGTTTTGCCGTGACAATGCCGATTGCCCAGTCTTCCCAGCGGAAGCCGTTGCGCAAACGCAGCCCGACCTCCCTAAAGGCGGAGAGCGCCAGAAAGGGGATCATTTTTCCGTTTGTAGGCACGTAGCGCATCGGCGCCGAGGTGGTACTCGGCGGCATCGCAAGAATATCGGTAGCTCCCGATGCGAGCCTTCGGCTGAGTTGGGCAGGAAGCTCGGCGCCAAGGCGTCTTACCGCGTCGAGCGAAGCGGCATAACGGTTCGCCTGAACCGGAACCGAAAACCTCATGAGAATGCGGCCTGCGTCGATTTGGTCGGTCAACTGCTGAAGTATGCCACCCAAGACAGGGGCGTTATCTCGGATTTCCCAAAAGCCGGACGGCATGCCGCGATACACCCGCTCGTCTCCATGGTGAAACGACCACACGCCATAACGCGGAACTTCGAGAACCTCGCCCTTTAGGATGCCGAACCCAACGCGAAAGGCGAAGTCCAGTCGATAGGAACGAAATGTCTCGATGTCCTCGGGCCTGAATATTTGGCCGTACTTGCCCTTGCGCTGGAATTTGACTCCGAGCCGATCAACGCCGTCGAACAAATCAGCGAGCGGAACCCGAGCGTTTTCGCGCAAACGGACGAACAAGCGGAACCAAAGACGAAACAAGAAATGCTTAAGTCCCAAAATCGGGGGGACTGGCTCATCGGCGCGTTCGTTGACGACCACCAGCACCAACTCCGCGTCACCATCCGAAATGAGTTTTTCGATGGTTGTGCGGACCCAGTTGGCGGTCTGGTTTTCGTCGTCGACCAGAACCGCAAACCGCAGTTTTTTCGTCGCCTGATATTGCACGTCCGTATCTGGCATTCTTAACAATTCGGGAAATACTAGGTGTGCGAGGCCTGACCTATGCCGTGATGCTACTCGGTGTAAGGGGATCCGTATTGTTAGAATCTAAATCCCCAGATGGGTGATTTAGCGATGATGCGATGGAACGGCAACACCCAAGCGTGGCTTTCAATCAAAGCCCGGCACTTTGGAACGTCAGTCCCGGGCGCTCAGGCCGTGGAAGACAAACGAGAAGTACTTTTCGGCGGTGTCGGAGAGGGCGTCGGTTTTGATGTCCTCCTGGAGGTTGTCGGCACCGTTGACCGCGCCCACAATCAATTGCTGCGCGACCGTCGGATCAGCCGGCCTCAAGGAGCCCTCCTCGATCCCTTCCCTGATGAAGCCTCCGAAGCGTTGAGTCGCTTCTTCGAGGCGGTCGGCCAATTCCTGTTTCCGTTCGTCGACGATGGCCGACAATAGCCCGCGCCGGATCAAGGGCGCATGGCTCGAGTTCTGGATGGCAAACAGATAGCCCACGGCGCGGCTCAGCTTGTCCTGGCCGTTTGTCGCTTCCTTGGCTGCCTTGGCCTGAAACCGCGCAACCAGGTTCAACGAGCGGTCGAAGCAGGCCCAGAGCAGATCATCTTTGTTGGTCAGATGATAGTAAAAGGCGCCCTTGGTCACGTGGAGTGCCTCGGCGATTTCGTCGAGCGACGTTCCCTTGAAGCCCTTTTTGTTGAAGAACTCGGTTCCCGTGCGGAAGAAGGCCTCCTGTTTGAGCCGGTTCTGCGTGTCGCGGTCAAACGTCGCTATGAAGGGCTGCTCAAGGTCGTCGAGGTTGAGTTTGGGCCAGGGGCGGGAGCGGTCCAAGAAAAGCCCATGCGTCAGAATCTCGCTGGCCTGTCTCTCGATCTCGTCGAATTCTTCGGGTGGCTGCCGAAAAAGCCAGGGAATCAGCCACTGAAGCGCATTAAAGACCGCATAGGCGGTCAGCGTCACGTCGTATTTTGCAATCGAGCCATCGGCATAGCCAATCTCAAGAAAGCTCTTTAGGCGTTCTAACGTCTGCCAGTAGCGCTCGGTGATTTCCCGGCGATGGCTGCCTTTCAGGACCGGAATTTCCGACAATACGGCGATCTGTGCAGACCGGCCGAGCAACACCTCCCGGATGGAGCGGATCATCAGCCGCTGGATCCAAAGGATCTTGTCGAGCCCCGTATGGCCACGCCGGTCGGCCTCGTCGAGCGACGCTTTCGCATGCTCGCAGCTCGCCAGGTAGCAGAGGTAGATCAGCTCCTGCTTGGTCTTGATATAGTAATACAGGCTGGTCTTGGTGAGATTCAGTTCTTGGGCGATGTCGAGCAGGGTGGTGGCCCGGCTGCCTTTCTCATTGAACTGCCGGGCGGCGACCGAGAGAATGGCCTGACGCTTGCGGTCATGCTGAACCTGCCTGCTGAAGGGCGACTCCCGGTCCGTATCGAGCTTCATCAACTACTCATTGGCACGGCGAGTTTGGCCTGGCGGTCGGTTGGAATTCCTTGCACCGGCTTGCGCACGGAATTAAATGCAAATCCTTATAACCAACATTCGCATCGGCCACACACCGATCCGACCAGCTAAGACACTCGCTGCCATTCCCTGTTTCAAGACCAATTACGCAACTTGGCCCATTCCATTCGTCAGCGGTCCTGTATAGTAAGATAAAGATACTGGAAAATCAATTTGCACAAATACACTAAATGGTAGCGGATTTTATACGAATTTCCAGCGTTTTGCTCGGTGTTTCTGGGATAAATTGAACCCTGTGGTTGAGAAGCTGGAAAGCTCACGATTAAATCTGCGGCCTTCTAAGCCGCTATTGGCCTGATCTCGGAGACGCTAAATGGTGAAGATCCTTTCGCCCGAGCAATTGATCGACCTCATTGGCAAGGATCTCGGGACGTCGGAGTGGATGACGGTCGACCAGGACCGCATCAATCAATTTGCCGAGGCGACAAACGACCACCAGTTCATTCACGTCGATCCGGAACAGGCAAAGGCGGTGACGCCCTATGGCGGGACCATCGCACATGGGTTTTTGACGCTCTCGCTGCTGTCCTATCTGGCAGCCGGAATCGGCGTCTATCCCGAGGGGATGGTCATGGGCATCAACTACGGGCTGAACAAGGTCCGGTTTCTGACGCCGGTCAAGGTCGACAGCGAGATTCGCGCCCGCGGCAAACAGCTTGATATTGCGTCCAAGGGCCATGGCCGATATCTCTCCACCATGGAGATCACGGTCGAGATCAAGGGCGAGACAAAGCCCGCGCTTATCGCGGAATGGCTGGGGCTCTATATAACCCGTTAAGACCACCAACATCATCGAATCCAAAAAAGAGCACAAACCAGAATGACGATCAGATTTGACGACCGCGTCGCCATTGTAACCGGCGCGGGGCAGGGGCTGGGCCGCAGTCATGCGCTTGCGCTGGCGGCGCGTGGGGCCAAGGTCGTGGTCAACGACCTCGGCGGCGCCGTAGACGGCCGGGGCGCTTCGCTGTCGGCGGCCGAGACGGTTGCCGAAGAGATTCGCGCCCAAGGCGGCGAGGCGATGGCCTCTGGCGCCAGCGTGACCGATGAAGCTGCGATCGCGGCCATGGTTTCTGCGGCCGTGGAGCGTTGGGGCCGGGTCGATATCCTGGTCAACAATGCGGGCATCCTGCGCGACAAGACCTTCGCCAAGATGACGGTGGAGGACTTTCGCGCCGTGCTCGACGTGCATGTGATGGGCAGCGTGATCTGTGCCAAGGCCGTTTGGGAGATCATGCGCGAGCAGAATTACGGGCGTATCGTCATGACCGCGTCATCCAGCGGCATCTACGGCAATTTCGGCCAGGCCAACGACGGCGCCGCGAAGATGGCGCTGGTCGGGCTGATGAACGTGCTGCATCTGGAGGGCGCC
>JAKSBY010000667.1 GCA_022360855.1 Sphingomonadales bacterium
AAATGGATCAAGGTCATCGATCAGGAGCAAAGGCGCTACAACGAAATCGTTGCCGAAGGGCTGATGCCGGCCAAGCGCGGCAATTAAACGCCTCTCGGCGACCACCTGGGTTTAGAGACGGGGCCTTCGGGCCCCGTTTTTTTGCGGCGTTGCAGGAATTAAAGAATTATGTTATAACATATCAGTTAAATTGAGAGGACGGGCGGTTGCACAGGTTCTCCAAGTCTCGCGAGGAAGCCGAGATCAACGTCACGCCGATGCTGGGCATCGTCTTCATCATGCTGATCTTCTTTATCGTCACGGCGACTTTCGCGCGCGAAAGGGGGCTGCTGGCCCATACGCCGCCCGAGGCGCCGCCCAGGCAGGACGACCCGCCCGAGAACTGCCTCGTTGAATTCACCGTCACCGAGACCGGCATGACCGCGGACTGCATCGTCGTCTCGGAGGAGCCCGCGTTCAGCGGATTCGGCATCGCCGCCTGCCGCGCGATCGCCAAATGGCGCTACCGCCCGAGAATCGTCAGTGGCGAGGCCCTTCCTGTCGTGGGTGTGCAAACCCTGCTGACGTTCAGACTAGCCGAAGAGTAACGCCAAAGAGTGGCCGATGATTCCCGAATGGGAAGCTATCCCGCCGTTCGTGCAATCGCCGGCTTAGTTTCGGCCGAGGCCGCCTCTTCGCCGCCAAAGCGACGGTAGAGCGCCGGCAGGACGATCATGTTGAGTGGCGTGGACGTCAGGAGCCCGAACAGGATGACGATCGCCATCGGGGATTGGATCTCGCTGCCCGGTTCTCCGGCGCGCAAGGCCAGGGGCACCAGTGCCAGGGCCGTCGCCAGCGCGGTCATCAGAATGGGGATCAACCGCTCGCTGGCGCCCTGGCGCACGGCCTCGTCGAAATTGCGCGCTTCGCCGCTCTTCTCGAGGTGGCGGATATGAGCCACCAGCATGACACCGTTGCGCGTCGCGATGCCGAACAGGGTGATGAAGCCAATGATCGAGGCGACCGAGAGCACGCCCCCCGCGACGTAGACGCCCGCTACCCCGCCGATCAGGGCAAGCGGCAGATTGATCATCACCAGCGCTGCATCGCGTACGGAATGAAACGCCATGTAGAGCAACAGGAACACGCCGGCGATCACGACGACCGAGAGCACGGTCAACCGGTTCGTCGCCTCGGTCGCGCTTTCGAACTGGCCGCCATATTCGACGTGATAGCCCGACGGCAGCTCGATGTTTGCATCGACATTGCGGCGAATATCGTTCACCACGCCGAGCAGGTCGCGGTCCGCCACATTGGCCATGATGACGATCTTGCGCTGTACATTCTCCCGGCTGATGGTGTTGGGTCCGCGGTCGCGGCGGATGTCGGCTAGCGCTTTTAGCGGGATGTGCGCCCCTGTTGATGTCGTGAGCCGTGTATTACGCACGGCCTCGGCATCGGCGCGCGCGGCCTCCGGATACCGCACGACGAGATCGAAGGCGGCCTGTCCCTCGAGGATGCGCGAGACCTCTGCGCCGACGAAAGCAGCCTCCACCGCTTCGGCCACTTCGCCCGCCTGAAGGCCATGACGGGCGATGGCGTCCCGCCGGAAATCGACCGTCAAGACCGGAACATCCGACTGCTGCTCGACGGACAGATCCACAATGCCTCCCACCGGCTCCATCTGCCTGCGAATATCTTCTGCGAGCCGGCGCAACTCGTTCAGGTCGGGACCGAACAGCTTGACCGCGATATTGGCCCGTGTGCCCGAGAGCATGTGGTCGATGCGGTGGGAGATGGGCTGGCCGATGGTGATGTTCATGCCCGGCACGGCGGCCAGACTGCCCCGCAAATCCTCAAGGAAGGCTTCCTTGGAGCGATCCCGCATTTGCAGCGCCACGTCGATCTCTGAGGCATTGACGCTCTGGGCGTGTTCGTCCAGCTCGGCGCGGCCCGTGCGGCGCGCGGTGGTGACCGCTTCGGGCTGCTCCAGGATCAGCCGCTCCACCATGCCGGCAAGCGCGTCGGACTGTTCCAGCGAGGTACCCGGCAAAGTCACCGCACTGATGGTGAGGCTGCCCTCGTTGAAGTCCGGCAAAAAGGAACGGCCGGCGCTGAAAAGAAAAGTCCCTGCGATGATCAGAGCGACGCCCGAGGCGGCGGCGAGCAGTTTCCAATGCCGCAGGCCGGCGTCGAGCACCGGCGCGTACCGGCGTTTCAGCACGCGGCCCAAGGCGGGCTCCTCCTCCCGCGTGATGGAACGGGAGCGAGGCAAGAGCAGCGCAGAGAGCGCTGGCGTGACCGTAACCGCCACGGCCAGCGAAGCAGCAAGCGCCGCAACATAGGCGAGGCCCAACGGCATGAGCAGGCGCGCCTCAACGCCAGAGAGAAAAAACAGCGGCAAAAAGACCAGCATGATGATCAGCGTGGCGAAGACGATGGAGCCCTGGATTTCATGGGTGGCCGCCCCCACCACCTGCAAGGCAGGCTGCGGATCCGCCGCAAGCCGGTTGATCCGCAGGCGGCGGGCAACGTTCTCCACCACGATGATCGCATCGTCCACCAGCGCGCCCAGCGCTATGGCCATACCGCCGAGGGTCATGGTGTTGATGCCCACGCCGAGCGCTTTGAGGATTAACACCGCGGCTACCAGCGAAAGCGGGATCGCCAGCAACGAGATAAGGGTCGCGCGCCAACTCAGGAGAAAGATGAAGACAATCGCCATCACCAGGATTGCGCCATCGCGCAGCGCATCCCCGACATTGGCCACCGCCAACGAGATGAATTCCGCCTGCCGGAAAATGCGGGTTTCGATGCTCATGCCTTCAGGCAGGCTTGCACCGACCTCGGCCATCACCCGGTCCAGTTCTTCGGTCAGCGCCAGGGTGTTGGTGTCGGGCTGTTTCTGTATGCCGATCACCACGGCGGGCTCACCGTTGTGGGAGCCGGTACCGCGCTTCAGGGCCGGACCGGTCCGTACCGCCGCCACCTCGCGAACCTTGACCGGGATGCCGTTCCGCACAGCGATCACCGTGTCACCGATGTCCTCGACCGTCCGCGCGCGGCCCAGCCCGCGGATCAAGTATTCCTGGCCGCCGCTTTGCACGAAGCCGGCGGAGGCGTTCTGATTTGTTGCGCGGACCGCTTCGATCACTTGGGCGAAGGTCAGGCCGTAGACGGAGAGCCGCTCGGGTCGCACTGTTACTTGATATTGTTTGGTGTCGCCGCCGATCGGGATAACCTGCGCGACGCCGGGCACAGATAAAAGCCGCTGCCGCAAGGTCCAGTCCGTCTCGGTCTTGAGCTCCATGGCACTATGGCGGTCGGATTTGAGCGCGATGAACATGATCTCGCCCATGATGGACGAGACAGGCGCCAGCACCGGAGGCGGCGCGTCCGGGGGCAGGCTCTCACGCACGAGCTGAAGCTTTTCCGAAACGATTTGGCGAGCGCGGTAAATGTCCGTTCCCCACTCGAAATCGGCCCAGATCACGGCGCTGCCCACAGAGGTGGACGAGCGCACGCGGCGCACGCCCGATGCCCCGTTCAGGGCCGTTTCGATGGGGAATGTAATCAGCGTTTCCACTTCCTGCGGCGCCATGCCATGCGCCTCGGCCACTACCGTGACAGTCGGTGCGGTGAGGTCCGGGAACACGTCGACCGGCATGCGGGCAGCCTCGAAGGCGCCCCACGCCGACAGCCCGGCGGCTGCCAGGATCACGAGGAGCTTGTTGGCCAGGGACCAGCGGACTGCCTGGGAAATCATCTGGCGTCTCCGTCAGTGTGCGTGGCCATGGCCAGCATTGGCTGGTCCGGAGGCTGCAAGGTGAATGAGATAGGCACCGCGCGAGGCCACCCATTCCCCCGGCTCCAGACCCGATACGACTCCGACATGGTTGCCGTCCCGGACCGCAATGCGGATCACCCGGCGTTCCCAGTTCTCCGCATCGGCCATGACAAAAACGACGCTCTGCCCGGCATCATCGACCAGCGCCGAGGCGGGAATCGAGGGCCCCTCGAAGACCTGCCCCACGCGAATATGTGAAGAGACGTCCATGCTGGCGCGGAAACGCGCGCCCGGGTTTGCGAACTCGAACACCACCGGCACGGTGCGGGTTGTCGGATCCACGGCTCCGCCGGCCGCGATCAGCCGTGCATTGTCCGCTCCCAGCTCGAACACTTGGCTGCTGCCCACCGGCGTGAACCATGCGCCGATGGGCGCGCCCATATCCACGGCGTCGATCTCGGCCACTTCTGCCGTCAGGCGCAACCTGTCCGGATTAACGATACGAAACAGCCTGTCGCCTGCGTTGACGAACTGTCCGCGCCCGACCGCGACCTGAACGACCCGCCCCGCGACGGGGGTGCGAATGGCGAAGCCGGCCTCGGCCGTCTCGTTGCCGTCCACCGCTTCCAGCCTTGCATTGGCGGCACCGAGGCGGGCCCTGGCCGTACGCTCCGCAGCCCGAGCTTCTTCCAGACGGCGGCGAGAGACGGCGCCTTCCGCCAGTAGATTCTGGGCCCGCACGCGATCCGCCTGCGCCGCCTCGTAGGCCGCCTGCGCTGCCGCCCGTTCGGCTAGGATCGCGGCGTAGTCCTGTTCTCCACCCAGATGGGGCGAGAGCCGCGCGATGATCTGACCCGCCTCGACTTCATCGCCGATCTGCGGGAAACGATCGCTGGCCGCCCGGACGATACCGTCCGTCTGCGCCACAAGATAAGCTTCGCCGCCCGGCGCTGGCGATAACACGCCGGGCGCGGGCACCGAGGCCGAAAGTTGCCGCACCACCACTGGCGCCACCGCAAAGTCCACCTTCCACTGCTGTTCCTTCAGGAAGGGGATCAGCCCGTCGGCTACCGTCGCCTCCGGCGCGTCGTGGTCGGCGTCGTGGCCGCTTTCGTAGACTTGATATGCGCCGACATCGTGGACCGACGTGAAATCGTCCGTGTGCAGCTCGAAGGACAGGTTGCGCATCACCGCGTGTTGCGGCTCGGCCACCGGCCGGAAGATGCCGGCCGTGGCTGTCGGGCCGGCTTTGAAGGTCTCGTCGGGCGCGCCGCCGCCGGACAGGCGCACAGTCACGTGACCACTGTCCGCCGGCTCAAAATTGTCCATCCGGGTGAAATGCGCCGCGAACGGACTTTTGCGCCCGACGGCCAGCGGTGGGAATTCCACGAACAGTTCAGTCGCGCCGGTAAAATCGGTGATGACGATACCGCCGCCATGCTCGTGGCCATGGCCCCCGTCCTCGGTGTCGGAGTGGCCGCCCTCGTCATGGGTATGGCCGTGGTCGTCCCCGCAAGCTGCGACCAAGGCAAGCAGGAGGATGATAGTCAGCGTACGCATATCTTATTCCCTCGCGTCGGGACTGAGTTCCTCTAGGGCGACAAAGGCTGCCCGCGCATCCCGCTGCAGCTTGATCAGGTCGCGTTCGGCCTCATACGCGGCGCGCAGGGCGTCGATGGCCTCCATGACCCCAATCTCGCCGGCGCCGTAGGAGATGCGCGCGATGCGCGCCAGCTCCGCGGCGGAACTTCGGGCGTCCGCGTCATAGGCGAGCGCCGCCTCGCGCAACGCGTCCGAGCGGTTGGCGAGCACCAAGATATCGCCCGCGATCCGCTCCCGCGCGAGGGCGTGTCGGGCGGAGGCACGGCGGGCTTCGGCGGCCTCTCGCATGCGCCCGCCCTGATTGCGGTCGAACAGCGGCAGAGGCACGCTGGCGCTGAACAGAACGCCCGCCGTCCCGCCTGGACCATCGAAGGTCCTTATGCCTGCGCCCAGGGTTATGTCCGGCATGGGGCGGCTGGCGGCTTCCATTTCGTACCGCGAAGCTTGTGCTTCCGCGGCCAGCGCATTGAGACGCGGCGCATTCTCTGCACGCGCCATGAGAGCCGAGGCCGGCGGCGCAGGCGGCGGCAGAAGGTCGCCGTCAAAACTTGCCTCGTCCGCCGGCTCTCGGCCGATCAATGTGGCTAAAGCCTGGCGGGCGGCGAACGCCTCGGCTTCCGCTCGCGCCCGCAGAGCCGGAACCCGGACGGTTTCCTGCCGCACGCGACCCAAATCATATTGGGAGGCGTCGCCCCTTCGCTCGCGCGCGGCGATGGCGCCTTCAAGGTCGGCCAGATGCCCCGCATAGGCCAGCGCCACCGCTTGTTCCGCTTCGGCCGCGAGCACGTCGTAGAATCGGGTCAGCACCTCGGCGCGCAGCATTGCGCGGGCGTCGATCAGGCCGTGCTCGGCGGCCGCCACCCGCGCGCCGGCCGCCCGGCGCGCCAGCGACCGCCGTCCGGACAGATCGACGGTCTGCTCCAATCTGTAGAAATTTTCCGTACCGTCGCCCCCAAAACCGTCACCGCCCTCACGTTCATAAGAGAAGACGGGGTTACGCCGGGCCCGCGCATCGACCAGATCGCCCCGCGCCGCGGTTACGGCGGACGTCAAGAGCGTGGCGTTCTCCGGCCGCCCCAACGCCAGCCGCACCGTCTCCTCGGCGGTCAGTATCTGGGCCTCGGCCGCGCTCGCGGTCAGCAAAAAGGCCAAAGCAAAAAACCGATCTACGGTCGGTTTTTTGGGCGCAGATATCCGTATGCGGACTTTCATTTAGATCAGCCTTGCAAGATCAGGATGAGTGTTTCGACTTCGTGGTGGAGCGGCTCGGCGACGAGAAAAATGCCGGCGGATACCGCCAGCAACGTAGCCGCAAACCAGGCCGCATTGCGCTTAAGCGGCGCGAAATCCGGCGCCACCAGCGCTTTGACCCGGGCCGTCGCCGGCGCATCGACGAAAGCGGCGCCGTGGCAGGCTTCGGCGCTCCAGGTGTCGATCAGACGCTCGACTTTAAGAAGCGTTTCCGCCGTCTCGACGGCGCCAAACCGGTCCGCCGCTATCCGATCGCAGGCCTGTTCCTGGGCAAGCACCAGCTCCTGCCGCAGGGCCCGCACCGATCTTGGCGTGTGACCAAGCGACAACGCCGACGCCAGCAGCCGCGCGAGATTGTCGAAGCGGCGGGCATGGCTTTCTTCATGCGTGCGGACAATTGCCAGCTCGCTCGCATCGAGGTGTAGGAGCAGACCACGGCTCAGGAACAACTGCGGTCGAAGCAGCCCGCTGGCCAGGGCGACAGGTGTCTCGGTGCCCAGAACACGTTCGGCGGCATCTCCGTGGCGTTCGCTGGCCTGACGCAACAGGCGCAGCGCACGTGCCATGCGGACAAAACCAACGCCCACCATCAAGGGCACCCATATCAAGACAGCCGTCAACAAGCCGCCGGCAAAAAGGGAAAGCATTGGCGTCGGCGTCGCCGGCGTATGGGGCACACAGCCGGCTGCGTTGACATGACAATGATGGGGTACGAGATCGATGGCGGTGCCGTGGGACGACAAGGCGATGAAAGTTGCGGTCGCAAGCGCCATGGCGAGGGGCGCCGTGATGACCGCGAGCAGGATCGCAGCGCGCAGCGCGGGTTGCACTTTGCGCAACCGGGCAATCAAAGGCGTGCGGACGGCCGCCATGGCAAGCCCGGTCGCGGCGCAGACAAGCGCCCCGGAGAGTATGGCAATCCAGATATCCGCGAGACCGCTCACGAGGGTTTACCCTTCTTCATCGCGGCCTTTCGTTCCGCGATCAGCCGCTCAAGTTGATCGAGATCCTGTTTCTCCGCCCTGTCGGCATACCCGGCGAACGCCGCGATCAGTCCATCGAGCCGGCCGGTGTGGAAGCGCCTCAAGGCTTCATCGACAAGTCGGCCCATAACGGCATCGCGCGATAGAGCCGGCGCGTAAATGTAGGCGTGACTGACCTTTTCTCGCGTCAGGAGCCCCTTGCGGTGCAGACGTTCCAACGTCGACTGCATGGTAGACAACGAATTACCGCGCGCTTTGTTCAAACGCGCGTGGAGGGTGCGTGCGTCTCCTTCGCCGGAAGCCCAAAGCGCCTCAAGGACTGCAATTTCGAGATCGCCCAGGTTCAAGTTCACCAGCTTCACTCATCGTCCAACAATAGAGAGCACCATATAAAACAAAAAACCGATTAACAATCGGTTTTTTCAAATGAGCAGGCGGCCAGCGAGAATCCGACTGAGAAAACCGCTTGGATATTCGACGTCGTCGAGTTAACGACTTGCCTCGCAAGTCGTTAGATTTAGTTGGTGCCCCCGGTCTGACTCGAACAGACACGTCCGGAGGACACGTGATTTTTATTGTATTAAGGTTATTTGTAAGTAGCTGATATTGATGCGTTATTTTCTGGAAGATGTGAAAGTGTGTAAGAGAATGTGTAAGGCGCTTGCGTACTGCCGGTCATTATTCGCATGGTCCGCTACCCTGTGCTAGAATTGCGCCATGACAGAGTTACTCGAAAAAGCGATCTCAAAGCTTCGGAAGCTCCCTAGTGAACGCCAGGACGAGGCGGCCGAGGTGCTTTTGAGCATGATTGATCAGGACGTCGGGGCTGTCCGCTTGAGTCCCGAGCAGGTTGCGGAAGTCGAGCGCCGCCTCGAGGCGCCTGCCGAGTCCGCCTCCCATGCGGAAGTCCTCGCCTTCTTTCAAAAATCTGCTGTATGAGGATCAAATGGCGGGTATTGGCGGTCAGCGACCTTGCCAGTATCCGCGACCATATTGCCGAAGAAAATCCCGACGCTTCCCGTACGGTGATCGAACGCGTGCTTCGTTCGGTTGAACGGCTGGAAGCCTTTCCAAGATCCGGCCGCCCCGGCCAAGTTGAAGGCACCCGGGAAGTCGTCGTGCCGGGCCTTCCGTATATTGTCGTCTATACCCATGACGATGTGAGCGTCGACATTATAGCGGTCTTTCACGGAGCCCAGGATCGGTCGTAGATTCCCGGCTTGGGTCCCAGGATGACCTGCCACCCAAAGCCCGCTAGGGCCCCGTTAGGGCGAAGGGTGGTGCCCCCGGTCTGACTCGAACAGACACGTCCAAAGGACACGTGATTTTGAGTCACGCGCGTCTACCAATTCCGCCACGGGGGCCCCTGTTCACGAATGCTTAGGCGAAACGCGGCAGCATCATACTTCGCCGCCCGGCGGCGTCAATAGGGGCGGCACGCGCCATTGTCGGCGCCCCGTTGCCCTGCTATAGCGCATCCCGGTTACGAGTTTCCCGCCTATGCTCCGACGCCTCTACGACTGGACCTTACGCTTGGCGCGCCACCCGGCGGCCGAGCGCTGGCTCGCCTTTATCTCCTTTATCGAGAGTTCGGTCTTCCCGGTGCCGCCGGACGTCATGCTGGGGCCGATGGCTTTGGCCAAGCCGAAACGCGCCTTCCGCTACGCGCTGATCTGCACGGTCGCTTCGGTGCTCGGCGGTCTCGCCGGTTACGCCATCGGCTTCTTCCTGTGGGAGACGGTCGGCCAGTCGGTCATCGCCTTCTACGGCTATGAGGACAAATTCGCCGAGTTCGCCGACGCCTTCAACGAGCAGGGCGCGCTCCTCGTCTTCATCTTCGGCCTGACCTTCTTCCCCTTCAAGGTGATCACGATTGCTTCCGGCGTTACCATGCTCGACCCGGTCGTCTTTACCTTCGCCGCCATCGCGTCCCGCGCGCCGCGGTTTTTCATCGAGGCGGCGCTCCTCTGGAAGTTCGGCCCGCCGATCCAGCAATTCGTCGAAAAGCGGCTGGCGCTGATCACCTCGCTGGTCGTATTCCTCGGTGTCGCCGGATTCGTGCTATTGAAGTATCTGTAGAGTGTAGCTCGGCGTAGGAGTCCCCGCCCATGAAACACGTTCTGGACCGCCTGGTCGGCGCCGCCGAGCTGGTCCTGCTGTTGACCAGCGCCGTGGTGCTCGGCGCGGCCTATGTGTTTCAATACGGCGTCGGCCTGCCGCCCTGCGAGCTCTGCTACCTGCAGCGCTATCCCTATATGGTGGTCATCGGCCTGATGGCGGTGGGATTGGTTGCCGGGCGATTCTCATGGCTCCTGGCGCTCGCCGGTCTGGCGCTTATCGTCAATGCGGGCATCGCCCTCAACCATGTCGGCGTGGAGCTGAAATGGTGGGAGGGGCCGGCGACCTGCTCGGCGGTGGCGACCCCGGCGGATTCGGATGCGCTCCTGGATCAGATCCTGAATGCGCCCCTGGTGCGCTGCGACGAGGTGTCCTGGTCCTTTCTCGGTATTTCCATGGCAGGCTACAATCTGCTGATCGCCTTAGGCTTGGCAGCCTTCGCCTTCTATGCGTGGCGCCAGCGGAGCCGGACATGACGACCAGAAACGCAGACAAAAAGACGATCCCGCCCCTGCCGCTGCCCGGGGATTTGCCGAGGAAGGCGGCCCTGGCGCGCATGCTGCGCGTCGATCACGCCGGCGAGTTCGGCGCGGCGCGCATCTATTCGGGCCAGCTCGCCGTGTTCGGCGCGCGCCACCGGTTGAGCCCGACCATTCGCCACATGGCGGCGCAGGAAGAGCGTCATCTGCAGAGCTTCGATAAGCTGCTCGTCGAACGCCGCGTGCGGCCGACGGCGCTCGGCCCGGTCTGGCACGTCGCCGGCTTTGCCCTCGGCGCGGCCACCGCGCTGATGGGCGAGCGCGCCGCCATGGCGTGCACCGCCGCGGTCGAGGAGGTGATCGATGAACACTATCAGGACCAGCGCGACCGGCTCGACGACGAGCCGGAGCTGGAAGCGATGATCGCCGAGTTCCAGGCCGAAGAGGTCGAGCACAAGGATATCGCACTCGAGCACGGCGCCGCCGAGACCCCGGGCTACACACTCCTCTCCGGCGCCATCAAGACCGGCTGCCGCGCCGCCATCTGGCTCTCCAAGCGGGTTTAAGACGTTGCCGCTGGGCCTTAAGTACCAGGTACTTAAGGCATTAATTGATGCCTGTCCCCGAAATTCTCTCCCCCTTGATGGGGGAGGTGGGCCCGGGGGTCAGCCGTAGTTGGGCTCTCTGCCGTGGCGCAGGCGGTAGAGGCGGTCGGCCTCGCGGCTCAGCGCGTGGACCAGGAAGACCAGACCGTCGGTCCGGGCCGTCGAGTCCCGGCGAACGCCATAGGCAAGGTCGTGGAACAGCGTCAGCCCGCCCATCAGGCGATGGAGCGGCTCCTCCATGGCGAAGATGTCGTCCCAGTCCGGCATCCGGCTCTCCTTCTTCTCCCGGCGCCGGATGGTCTGATAGATTTTGACCTCCCAGTCGTCGATATCCATGTCCTCGAAGGCGACGGGCTCGGGGGCGGTCTCGTTGGGCGTGGCGAGCTCGGTCCGGCCCTCGGGGGCCTTGCGCCTTTTCTTCTTCCTGTTCTTGGTCATAGCGCCCTCCGGGCCAGCAGGTGGGCGAAGTCGGCGATGATGGAGTGGGCCAGTTCGCAGTCGCGGATGGCCCGTTCCGGGCCGCCGTGGTGGAGATAGGCGAGCCGGGCGAACTTGACGCGGACGCCGTCGGTTGAGGTGGCGCGGGTGAGAACCAGGGCGTCGTCGGCGTCGTCGATGGCGTAGCAGAGGCGCATATAGGCCGGGTCGTCCTCGTCGCAGTAGTCGTTCAGGGGATCGGCCTGGAGTTTGAGGAGGCGGCGGTAGACGGCGACGACCGGGTCCAGGCCGGGCATCGCCGCCGTGGCCAGGCCGGCCCCGGCCGCACCGGCGGCGGCAACGGCCGCGGCGCCGGCGAGCAGGGTGC